>NZ_JANHZQ010000110.1:0-1602 GCF_041414725.1 Alteromonas sp. DY56-G5
CAGACTGTTGAAAAAGCCCTAGACGAAAGTCTGGGGCTTTGATCTAATAGGCATAGTGAAATTCGGAGTGTTCACCATGCTAACCCCAAAGTCCCCACAACAATACGAGTTTGAAACCGTATATATCAATGAACTGGTACCAGAAGACCACTTGGTTCGTTTAATTGATATGGCGATAGATTTTGAGTTTATCCGCGATGAGGTGGCTCATCTATATTGTCAGAATAACGGTCGCCCTTCGGTTGACCCCGTACGCTTTTTTAAAATTCTGTTTCTCGGTTATTTATTTGGTATCAGTAGTGAGCGACGCCTCATTAAAGAGATACAAGTAAATGTGGCGTATCGCTGGTTCTTAGGTATGGGATTGACGGAAGATGTGATTCACCATTCCACGCTGAGTCAAAACCGCATCAAGCGTTTTAAAGACAGCGATATCTATCAGGTTATCTTCGACAACATTGTGCGTCAGGCCATGAAGCAAGGACTCATTGGTGGTAAGAGTTTGTTTGCCGATAGCACGCACTTAAAAGCGAACGCCAACAAGAAACGCTTCGACATAAAAGACTTGAAGGTGACACCGTCAGCTTATGTGGAACAGCTAAACGAAGCAGTAACCAAAGACAGGGAGTTAGAGGGAAAAAAGCCCCTGAAGTGTAAGGAAGACAAGCCTTGCACGAAGCCTACGAAAGTCAGCCGCACTGACCCTGATAGTGGTTTTATGGTGCGCGATGAGAAGCCCAAGGGCTTCTTCTACCTAGACCATCGCATCGTAGATGGGCGTCACGGTATTATCGTTGATACACACGCGACACCAGGAAATGTTCACGATAGCCAACCTATCATTGCGCGTATTGATAGAGCTAGAGACACCTTCAAACTCAACCATATTGCCGTTGGTCTCGACGCGGGCTACTTCACCGCCGCGGTGTGTCATCACCTCGAAGCGCGACAACTGATTGGTGTAATGGGGTATCGTCGCCCTACGAAAAAGAAAGGCTACTTCGCTAAACGCGAGTATGTATACGACACAGAATCTGATACATACACATGCCCCCAAGGCCAGGTTATTGCTTACAACACCACTAACCGCGAAGGCTACCGCCAGTATCACTCTGATGCGAAGCAATGCATAAGCTGTCCCGTTCGTAAGCAATGTACAAACAGTAAGAATCACACAAAAGTTATAACGCGCCATGTCTGGCAGAAGAGTGTCGAGAACGCAAACGAAGTCAGATTAAGTGAATGGGGGAAGAAGCAATATCGAAGGCGAGCTGAAACGGTAGAACGAAGCTTCGCAGATGCAAAACAACACCACGGACATCGATACTGTCGCTATCGCGGACTCAGTAAGGTCTCGATGCAGTGTCTGCTAGCCGCTGCATGTCAAAACATGAAGAAAATGGCCTTAGCCAAGGCTGTATAAGCCTAAATACCCTCAAATCTCGCTCGCAAACCCGCTAATCGAGTAAATGACTCACTTATTGCCCTCTAAGAGCTCAACACTAAAACAAAAACGCCTTATTAAAAAATATCGCGATCGCAGCCTTCGGCTGCTAGAAAAAATAAACCCCTCCGAAAAAAGAGGGGTTTATCATCAATCTG
>NZ_JANHZQ010000111.1:0-1585 GCF_041414725.1 Alteromonas sp. DY56-G5
GTTGGTATGACTCCCTTTGTCAACCCTGAACGAGCGCTTCCCTGACACTCTTTCAGCCCATAATTAGCTTTGTTTTTCGCTCATAATAAATGAACTAACGCACCGGGTGAGGCAGTAATGTCGTCGGTTAGTATGCTGGTATTCGTAGGTTACTCATTCGTTGAATGAGCAGAGCTGACCTTACATGTTCCGCCGTAGCACCTTCTCATCAGTCTAGGCTCGTGGATCAATCATGATTAAGTGATTGCCATCATAACGCCCTCGTAGGTTGTGCCACATTCCGCGGCCTGATCCGAATGCGTTAGCTCAAACTCGTTTATCATGCAGGTACTCGGCTCAGCCTTAGTTTTGGATTAACCGGTGTAAGTACCACTTCTTTTGCGATAGCCCAGATATATGCGGCCATTTCTCTGGCTATCGCGGTAATGATTAAATTGTAGTGTTTACCCTTTTTACTCATGCGCTGATAGCGTTTGCACAAACGCAGCTGAGCTTTCCAGGCGATATCAACAATGTCTTTGGATAAACCTTCTTGCCTTAACTGTAATTCGGTAGAGACATTCGCTGGATACCGGTAGCTATGCGCTCCTTCAATCAGTAAACGCCTTGCTCTGCCGTTGCCGGCTTTGGTAATGGCTCCTAAGTGTCGCTTTCCACCTGATGATTGTTCACTGGGAACTAAGCCCAGATAAGCCATGAGCTTTCTTGGGTGGTCGAAGCGATGTAGATCACCGAGTTCCGCCACAACACCAACGGCGACTAATAATCGAACACCGCGCATCGCTTGAATGGCTTTCACTACTGGATAATAACGCCATTGATGAACGTGGTGAGTTAATTCATTATCTAGCCTTTCCAGTCGACGGATGCGCTCTTCTATGGTTTGCAATTGTTCCTGCAAAACTATTTGCTGCGCCGGATGAGGCAATATCAATTCTGTAAGCCAGCGAAGGTGCTTCTTCGACCAGTTAGCAGTGCCTTCATAGCGTATGTTGCTGCGAAGCAGTAACGCTTTAAGCTGGTACTTGGCTTCCTTTAAATCCTTCATTGCGGCTTCTCGAGCTCGAGATAAATCCCGTACAGCTTCGTCCTCCGGCTCTGGTACATAGATGGGGGTAAGGTCTTCAGACTTTAGTGACCTAACGAGCTTAAGGGCATCCCGTCGGTCGGTTTTAATTCGCTCTCCTGGCTTTTTTGGAATAAGAGACGGTGCCACAACATAGCAACAATGCCCCAAGCTCGTTATCAGCCGATAAATCCAATAACCACACGGTCCTGCTTCATAAACCACGTGCAGTGTCGAGCCGGGATATTTAGATTCAAACTGACGTAGCAGCTTTTTGACACTGACTTTGGAAGAAGAGATACGGCCATAATGAACCGGACTCGCCCCACGCTGTTCCTCACAATAAGCAACCTCATGAAACTCTTTATGCGTATCCAACCCTATAAAAATCATGCTATGTTTGTTCATGCTAGCCTCCAAATTGATTTAGTATTGAACAAACTAATTATGGCTCTGGCTGAAAAGTTAACCCACGAAAATGCGGGGGCTAGCACTTTTACAGGGAGTCATTGTGTCTAG
>NZ_JANHZQ010000112.1:0-1424 GCF_041414725.1 Alteromonas sp. DY56-G5
CATTTGACACACGTGCAACTGGCCTTAAATACAGCTGACACAGTGGGTAGTACATAGCGTTAATATTTCTTATACTCGCGCTTAATTGTCGCTTCCGCCGTGACCCGTTTACCCCGGGTGCGCATGATATTTATCTGCGAGGCCTTTTTGTCTGTGGCGAAGTTCGATTCCAGATAAAAGTTTTCAATCCCTTCGTAGTTATCCAGGATCCAGCCGCAAGCAGCAAAGGTCGCCCGCCCTACCATGTTCTGTCCGGCCGCATCGCCGGTAAGATAATTAAAACGCAGGAAGGCAAATTTGTTCGACAGGAAATGGTCGATGTACGTGAGCTTTGCTACAGAAGACGTGGCTTCCGCTTCATCACGGATTTTGTCGATGTTCTCGTTCACCCACTTCACAAAATCCCTGGCGCCACGGGCATCACTGAAAATGAATACGGGCGCACGCTGCATAGCATCGTCCACCACCGTGGCTTTTACCCCGCCTGACATATTCAGCAGTTTCACGCCGCGATTATACGAAGCCACCAGCGTGCCTTCCGTAGTAGCCAAAGGCACCACAAACTCGCCCTGTGCATACTCGCCGTTAACTTTTAGCGGTCCCGCCACACCAATCGGTACCTGTGCCACGCCAATAAAATGCTCGATATTGCCACGCAGTGTACCCGGATCGATAGAATATTTACTGATGTGGTCCACCGGTGCCCCCGTTGCAGCAGCAAAGAACTGCTGTCGCTGTTCAATGATTTCCGGACGATAGTCATCGTGGGGATCCCTGGGAATACCCGCAGGCTTGTCTGCAATCGGTGAGATATTATCTTCGACAGTAAACTTCAGTTTACCGAAAGGCGCGGCTTTAAATTCAATACCGAGTTTGAGCTTTTCCGGCCCTGCCTTGGCTTTCACATCAAGGAACACGGTGATCACTTCCCGCAATGGAAACGGCACATTGCCACTGGCATTAACTTCCTCTGCACTTAACAGGGTATCAGGACCAACTTTCAGGGTGATTTTTTCGTTAGAGATGTGTTTTCCATCCAGCGAAATCTGCAGGATTTCCTCCAGATGGGCGTCTTTCAGGCGGTTTTTCAGCATGAAGCACAACCCGTCTTCGGTTTTCTGCAAACTGCCATGGGTGTACAACTGCTTCAATAACATGCTGGGAATAAACATTAAGGTAGGTTCCTTTTCTTCAGGCCTTTTCTTCTGCAGACGCTTTTTACCTTTGCACCATAGCGTTAGTTCACAAATATTTCACTTTATATCGATCGGTTTCCGCACACTTTTTGACCCTTAACAAGCAGTTACCACTTGTCGAAAACGGCCATGCTTTGACAATTCAGGCCATATTGGGGTTCTAGGGATTTTCCCCTCTAAAAAGACATAATCCTCTGTAGACCACACCAATAAATGGCTGCGGAGGTG
>NZ_JANHZQ010000113.1:0-1376 GCF_041414725.1 Alteromonas sp. DY56-G5
AAATCAATATGAGGCTGATATGGCAAATTTAGGAAAAGCGGCTTAACTGGGTTGTGTGAATTTGCTTGACCACGTCATTATTAAACCTTAGCTTTTGTGTACTTGTCGCAACGTCTCAAATAGCGGTGCTTTAACGTTTTTATAGCGTGAATTTTACAAAGTTTCACTAATTTAATGGTGCGGGGACAAAAGAGGTAGTCACCGCGTTGCCGAATATTATCAGAGGAACTTGTTATGTTTATGTCACGCCGTGTTACCCAACTTGCTTTACTAGGAATAACCTTGTCGCTTACTGCAACAGTAGCGAATGCCGCCCCGTATCCTAAGCATGTAGAAAAAAACTTAATTGCAGTGTGTGAAGCGGTAAAAAGCGATAGCCGTTTGCGATTGCATCGCGCCGTGAAAGCGACGGGTTTTAAAATGCGATATATCCATGAGGGATTAGTGTGCAACGGGCAAGACATGCTTACTTTTGCACTTACTCATAATGCATCTAAAAACGCACAGCTGATTGCTCGTCGCATTAATGCTAGCCCTAGTGTACTAACAGCAAAACGCTAATGAAGAGTTTTCTACCCTGGCGATTGGGCTATGCAGCTTATAGCCCCTTTTTCGCTTATTTTTACTTTTCGCTGTCTACATCCCATCACTTATTAAGACTGGGATAGATAACACTGACAGCTATTACTGCTTGCACTTGCAAGGGATCGCAGATGATCGCACTGGTTTTTTTACACTCTGTTTCTATGCAAAACTCACTTTGCAAAATGCTAGAAAAGCTAGACGTATTCAGTCACGTTTATGGCGCACAATCTGTAGGCCATTGTCTTGCGTTAGCAGAGAAATATCCTCAGTCCATCGGTTTCTATTCAGTCTCACAGTCAAGTCGAAACCTTGCATCACGATATTGGCTTGCAGTAGGAAATAAAGACGAAGAAGCGCTGTTAGCTTTTTCTCACAACGCGTCAGGATTTGTTAAATCACCACTTGAAGAATCCCAAGTATTAAACGCTATAGAGCATGTCAAAACCAAGTACCATTTTTATGAACGGGACTTTCAATTCAATATGCTGGTTAAGGGACTTTGTGAACAATATGGGGTGTCTGAACCTGCGCTTCTAGCTACATTGCGCCAGCAATTGAACAAAAGTGCTCAGCCAAATGTTGTAGGGATACGCGCTGAAAACGGGTGGTGTTGCTTAAATCCAGCAGAGATTAAATGGATTGAAGCTGCAGGTGACTACATGTGTGTTCAAACGCTCTCAGAAAGCTACGTTGTCCGCACCACCTTGTGTGAATTACTTTGACGTGGTTCAATAGATTCACACACCCAGTTAAGAGATAATCATCTCAACTGGAGTGTATATGAAAACGCG
>NZ_JANHZQ010000114.1:0-1335 GCF_041414725.1 Alteromonas sp. DY56-G5
CTGAGGGATCCCCACGAATTTAATTCCATGTGCTTCCGGCCCATGCACTGTCTACTATGGAGCTGTACCATTTGAGTGCAGCTTTCCACTGTCGCATGGTAAACCTTATTCGGCAAGCAATAGCTCTAAGGCCAAGGTAGTGGAATGATAGCACGCTTCTGGTTTCGGTATTCGCTTGGAATTGGCGATGTTTGTTCGAAGAAACAAGCACCATACCCAGTAATATAGCAACCAGTGACGCTAATGTTGTCAGCAATATCAATATTGTAAGACGTTGCTTTTTAATACTTTTGTTTTGTTCATAGCCAAGCCCGAACTTGGTGCTTTTCATGTCCCTAAACCCTTCTTCAATTTGCATCCGCTGTCGATAAATACCGACCACTTGTTTTGATAACTGCCGATGAGAAGAGAGCGATGTTGCCAATAGCCAAGGATCTTTTGCACCCTGAGCATGTTTTTTTGAATGTCCTGAGCGCTTGAGCGAACCATCAGTGTTACGAGCGTGACGGCCTTTACTTTTTTGTTTAAATAAAACAAGCGTGCAGGCAAAAGGATTGCTTCTGACTATCTGGCTATTATCAAAACGCTTTGGTCTGCACGTGGCTTGAGCGTAAAGCTGATGAATACATTGCCACGTGTGCCCAGCGTCAGACGAGTAATAATGCGGCCGACGCACGCGACCGACAATATCCCACCCTAACGCCATCACCTCCCTGAACCACGGTGATTTATACCCTGCATCTGTAACGATAATGGGATGGCATTGTGAAGGTAATACTGCTCGCAGAGCATGCAAAAATGCTCTGTGCGTCGCTTGCTTTTCTCTGGTTTTATTACAATGGACTTCTTGGTAAAGCGTGATGGACCTGCCTTTAAGAGAAATAGCTGCGCGCAATAGAAAATGACCGTTATGCTCATCAAGATCTGACCAATCTACGGAAATAACAGGCCGCAAAATATGACTACATAACAACTGGCATGTAGCTGCATAGATAGTTGGCGTTTCATGTAATAAGTTTGTATTGGAAAGTAATCGGTCGGCTCGCTTAATCCGATGCTTCTCAAAGGCTTTATTATTGATGCCTCGACCTATGCTCGTGACAGTTGCGGCATTTCCGTTAAGCAAACTTTTAACACATGCGGTAAGTGCTTTTTGTCGCGACATATGCATTTTAAAGCTGACAAGCGAGATGACTTTGTTCACAATAGATAGGGCATTCATGGCGTTTAACCTTCATTTGTTTTTGGCGAAAGATCTGATCACCAAACGTCATGAATGTTCCCTTTATTTTTTATCTTACTGAATTTTAGTCATTATTTGTGGGGATACCTCAG
>NZ_JANHZQ010000115.1:0-1306 GCF_041414725.1 Alteromonas sp. DY56-G5
TGAATCAATCCGGGTTTGTCGGAGGCTAATTATCTTGAGAGAATTAGCCAATGAACAAAAGAGTAACTTATTCCCCAGAAGTACGCGAGCGTGCAGTTCGCATGGTTTTGACATCAGAGCATGAACATTCATCGAGGTGGGCTGCGATGGTGTCTATTTCATCTAAAATTGGTTGTACACCCGAAACATTGAGGGCTTGGGTTAACAAAATAGAAGTCGACACAGGTAAGAAGGCTGGGGTCACAAGTGATTCCGCAGCTAAGATAAAAGAATTAGAGCGGGAAAACAAAGAGCTTAAACAAGCCAATGAGATTTTGAAAAAAGCAGCTGCATTTTTTGCTCAAGCGGAGCTCGACCGCAAACCTCAGAAGTAGTCCAGTTCATTGATTTATATCGCTCGTTGTATGGTGTCGAGCCTATTTGTCGTGTTGTGCGAATTGCACCATCAACGTACTACCGTTGTAAATCACTAGAGGCGAAGCCTGAAAAACGTTGTCAGCGATATCACCGAGACGAAGCGCTAAAGCCTGAGATTATGCGCGTTTGGCAGGAAAATAGACGGTGCTATGGTGCCAGAAAGGTCTGGAAGCAGATGAAGCGTGAAGGCTTTACTGTGGCTCGTTGCACGGTAGCCAGACTGATGAATGTGCTTGGCATTGAAGGTGTGCGCCGTGGTAAACACTGTATCACGACTATTCCCGACGATAGCGCGGATAAACCACTCGATTTAGTTAATCGTGAGTTCACGGCACAACGGCCCAATCAGCTGTGGGTGGCCGACATTACCTACGTCGCCACTTGGTCAGGCTTTGTCTATGTGGCATTTGTAATCGATGTTTTCTCACGCAAAATCGTTGGTTGGCGTGTGCTAAAAACAATGCAAACACAGTTGATATTAGATGCCCTAGAACAAGCATTGTGGGCACGAGGTAAGCCAAAAGGCGTTATCCATCACAGCGATCGCGGTAGCCAATATGTTTCAATTCGCTACTCTGAGCGCCTTTCAGAGGCTGGCTTCAACGCATCAGTCGGCAGTGTTGGTGATTCTTATGACAACGCGTTGGCCGAGACAATTAATGGTCTCTACAAAACTGAAGTCATCCACAAAGACGGCCCTTGGAAAGGGCTGGAGCAAGTTGAACTGGCTACTCTGGATTGGGTTGATTGGTTCAACAACCGGCGCCTGCTAGAGCCTATCGGAGATATACCTCCCGTTGAATATGAGGAAAACTATTATCGACAATTAGGTAAAGATGCGGCAGCATAACTCAAACAAATCCGCCTCCGAATTTACCGGTGCGATTCA
>NZ_JANHZQ010000116.1:0-1299 GCF_041414725.1 Alteromonas sp. DY56-G5
TGTGTCGTCCTAATATAGGTTGACAGTTATTAGGCCAGCTCTCGAAGCTGGCCTTTTCTATTATGCACTGCGTTAGGCGTTTCCATATCTAATGCTAAGTGCGGTCTCATTTCATTGTAAATATTGATTGATTCGGTAACGAGTATTTTCAACTCTTCGATTGTTTTACATCGGTAGAGTAAGAACTCTTGCTTAAGTATACCGTTTATTCGTTCTGCTAATGCATTTTGATAACAGTCGTAACCATCTGTCATTGACGGCTGGATCCCATTCGCATTCAACTCATTCTGGTAGATAGCTGAACAGTATTGTAGCCCTCTGTCTGAGTGGTGAACACTGTTACCTGCATATCGTTTATCTTTGACTGCCATCTTCAATGCTTTGACTACATTTTCAGCCTTCATATCCAAGCTCAAGTGGTGCCCTACAATTTTACGCGTGCTAGAGTCCGTTACTAAGGATAGATAGTGTACACCTTGGTCGGATTCGAGATAGGTGATATCACTAACAAGCACATGCTCTGCATTATGCAGACCTTCTTCCTTAAGTAAATTTGGATGCTTTTTCATCCAATGTTTACTGAATGTAGTTTTGGTAAAGCTTTTCTTTGGCTTAACGAGTAGTCCCTCGCTCCTTAAGTAAGTAAAAAAGCCATCTCGACCTAGTTTAATCCCATGCTCAACCAACTTTGGTTTTAAAAGTTTATAGAGCTTACGCGTCCCTATTTGCGGCATATACTTGCGCCAATAAAGTACCCAATCTTTAATTATCGATAGCTCTGCTCTTCTACATTCCATGCGAGAAACAGCCTGGTAAACCGACTGTCTCGATATTCCCACAACCCGGCATGCTGCCGCCAAATTTATTTCTTTTCTTTTTTTGGCTTGCCAGACGTACCGGATAAGTACTTTTTTCTGAGACCCGCTCCATACTCGTTATCCATAATATCTACCATTCCATTAAGGATTTTATTACGGAGCTTTTCGTCAGCTAATTCTCTCTCGAGGCGTTTTATTTTTTCGGCTGGTGTTTCTTTTGAACTTGGCATAAGTGGATGCTGAAATGGTTTCGACCAGTCGAGTCTACCATGTTTTCTGAGCCAAACTAATACCGTCGACCTTCCTTGTATTCCGAAGTGAGCTTGTGCCTGTTTATAAGTGAATTCGCCTTTTTCTACACGCTCAACCACACCCAATTTAAAAGCTAATGTGTAATCACGCTGTGTGCGCTTAGGTCTTTGATTACTTGAAGTTGTCATAAAGAAATCCTCTTTATGTCAACGTATTTTAGGACGGGACA
>NZ_JANHZQ010000117.1:0-1293 GCF_041414725.1 Alteromonas sp. DY56-G5
TGACTAGTCCTGAAATAGGTTGACACTTATTTCGGTTAAAACGCCCGATGTATTTCATCGGGCGTTTTGTATTTAAGGGCCAGATGTGGCCGCCTACCATTATAGATTGCTACTGATTCTGCAACCATCTTTCTCGCTTCTTCTAAATCTCTTGGCTTATGGAGTAAGTATTCATTTTTAAGAATACCGTTTATCCGCTCAGCAAGGGCGTTTTGATAGCAATCGTAGCCATCTGTCATTGAGCACTGTACATCATGTTTTCTATGGAGTTTTTGATACTCTTCTGAGCAATACTGTATACCTCTGTCAGAATGATGTACGAGTTTTTCGTTTATACTTTTTTGTTTAAGTGCTCGAGTAAATGCTTGCTTTACTGACTGCGTTCGCATGTTATCGTCAACCTGATAGCCCACAATCTTCCGAGAATAAGCATCTGTAATGAGACTCACATAACTCTCTCCACCTCGCGTCGGTAAGTATGTGATATCTGCTACCCATAGCTGATTGGGTTTATCGGCTTTTAACCCCGCTTTAATGAGGTTGGGATGACAGCGGAACCGATGATGACTATTGGTTGTTTTGTGATAGGCACGCTTTGTCGGCACCAGTAGACGCCTTTCTCTTAGTAAATTAAAGAGATGATCCCTACCAATATCTATTTTTACGAGCGCAAGAAGATACTGTAGTTTCCTAGTGCCGATGCGAGGTTGAATCATTCGCTCATGACGTACGAATTGAATGACTCTAGCCTCATGCTCTTCGCGCTTGATTGAACGAGCACAATGTTGGTAATAGGCCTGACGAGAAATATTCAGATAACGACAAGCTTTGGCTACGGAAACCCCGTCTATCACTTTTTCCTGGATGACTTTCTTTTGCGCTTTTTTACAACGCTTACTCCATAATCAGTTTCAAGAACATTCACGACGGCTTCGAAGAAATCAGCTTTCATTTTCGTATCAGCAAGCTCTTTCTCCAGAGCCTTAATACGCTGTTCTGGAGTAAGCTCTACTTTGGACTTATCCACGCAGTTACCTCGTTTAAGAAGCTTAGGTGTACCATACGTCCAATTTAGACGACCATGCTTACGAAGCCAAACTAAAACCGTTGAACACCCCTGAATTCCGTAGTGCTCTTGTGCTTGTTTATATGTGAATTCGCCTTTTTCAACTTGGTCTACAACGGCCAGTTTAAAAGCGAGGGAATAATCGCGTTGAGTTCTTTTGCTATTTGATTTCATTACACTCTCCAAATTAAGTTTGAAAAGTGTCAACGCTATTTAGGATGGGTCAT
>NZ_JANHZQ010000118.1:0-1291 GCF_041414725.1 Alteromonas sp. DY56-G5
TGAATGACAGGGATATCCAGACCCTCTGCCTTTACCTGAAAAAACAGAAACGGACCGTGGAAGAGTACCAGTGGCAACATTACGATGAACAATGCAATCTCCTGGAGCAACTGTTAAGGCAGGTGTTCTTGTGCCTTGAATGTGAGGCCGGTAAAGGCTCAGAAGCCGTCGTCGCCCAACTTCAACAGATGCAGACGGAAATCGCATTCGGTGGACCACTGAAGACGATGGATACGTCGCTCATCCCGAAAAAGCACCTCCCATGGTTGGTTAAACAGGATAACGTTAACCCGCAACGTTACGAATGGCTGCTCTACCGGCAGTTAACCTCACGACTGAATGGACGCATTTATTTGCCAAATGTTACCAAATACCGCGCACTGGAAGACGACCTGATCCCCCAGACATCGCAGGATACCTTGCTGGCCTCATCAACACTGGACAGACTAAAACAGCCCGCAGAGTTATTGTTACAGGAGAAACAACACCGGCTGGAAAGTGCACTCAAAGACGTTGCTCTCCATATTGATGAGGGAGACAATCGAAATGTGATCATGAAAAATCGTACCGGTACCCGCTGGCGTCTGCCGACCAAAAGCGCTACATCTCTGGTCAACAATCCCTTTTTTAAGCGAATGCAACCGGTCGGTATCGCGGATGTACTGCGGTATGTAGAGCGCGAAACCGGGTTCATGAAATGTCTGACTCATGTACTTCCGATACAAAAACAAGGGTTCACTCATCAGGATGATTTACTGGCCATTCTGATTGCCAACGCCACTCACCGTGGTGTGTATGGCATGGCGCAGATCTCCGATCGAAGCTATGAACACCTGAGTACGGTGCAGGCCAACTATATCCGGCCTGAAACGCTGCATGACGCCAGCGACGTGATCAATAATGCGGTTGCAGCGCTACCCATCTTCCGCCACTACCATATTCAGGAGGACCAGCTGCATGCCAGTGCGGATGGTCAGAAATTCGAAACCCATCTGGAAACCTTTAAAACCCGGTACTCCTCTAAGTATTTCGGCACCAACAAAGGGATCACGGCCATGACACTGGTGGCCAACCACAGCGCCCTCAATGCTCGGATCATCGGTTCCAACGAGCACGAATCACACTATATTTATGACCTGTTACAATCCAACAGCAGTGAAATCAAACCTGACGTACTCTCGACAGATACACACGGTGTCAATCATGTTAACTTCGCCTTACTGGATCTATGCGGTTACAGTTTTGCACCGCGATACGCGCAGTTCAGTAGTGTCATCAATGATCTGTTTGA
>NZ_JANHZQ010000119.1:0-1261 GCF_041414725.1 Alteromonas sp. DY56-G5
TGACGTGGTCAAGCAAATTCACACAACCCAGTTAAGCCGCTTTTCCTAAATTTGCCATATCAGCCTCATATTGATTTGGACTTTTGTAATCCAGGTATGAGTGCATTCTTTGGCTGTTATAAAACATACTGATGTATTGCAGGATATCCTGCTGAGCAGCATGGCGGCTCTGGTAGTGACGCCATTGCACTCGCTCTTGTTTCAATGTGCCGAAGAAGCTCTCTACAACAGCATTGTCCCAGCAGTCACCTTTTCTACTCATGCTGCCAGTTACCTTGTACTGCGTCAGTAGCTGTCTAAATTGACGGCTTGCATATTGAGAGCCTCGATCTGAATGATGTATCAGGCCCGCGTTGGGTTTACGTTGCCATAAAGCCATTGTTAAGGCATCACACACAAGCTGGGCATTCATGCGCGACGCCATACTCCAGCCCACGACTTTTCGTGAGAATAAGTCAATCACTACAGCCAGATACAGCCAACCTTCTTGCGTCCAGATATAGGTAATGTCAGAGGCATACGCCTGATCTGGCATTTGTGCATTAAAGTCGCGTGACAGCACGTTATCGAAGACGGGTTGCTGATGATCGCTGTTAGTCGTTACTTTGTATTTTCTCCGCCGTCTGACGCTCACGTCGGCTTCTTTCATCAAGACTTTCGTTCGCTGTTTTCCAACCGGATAACCCAGTGAATTCAGCGCGCGTTTCATGCGTCTTACGCCATAGGTAAAATCACTGGCATCAGCTATTTTCTGCACCCACTCAATTAGCTCATCATGTTGCGGATCGGGTTCAAGTTGCTCATTTCGGCGCACGGCGCTGTAGTAATTACGGCGACTGACTCCCAGAACCTGACACATCAGGCTAATCGGCCAGGTCTTCTTATATTGGGTTATGAAACCGTATTTCACTTGGTTTCTTTGGCAAAGAAGACCGTCGCCTTTTTTAGGATCTCTTTCTCCATTTTCAGGCGCTTATTCTCTTCACGCAGCCGACGGATTTCTTCCTGTTCCGGCGTCAACTTGCCATTGCCACGAAATGCGTGAGCGCCGTCTGATTCTTGCTCTTTCAGCCAGCGGCCCAACATATTCGCGCTAATACCAAGACTACGTGCAGCCTCAGAAATCTTGTAATTTTGTTCTGTAACCAGACTCACAGCATCCAGTTTGAATTCTTTCGAGTAGCTTTTTCGCGTTTTCATATACACTCCAGTTGAGATGATTATCTCTTAACTGGGTGTGTGAATCTATTGAACCACGTCA
>NZ_JANHZQ010000011.1:0-125912 GCF_041414725.1 Alteromonas sp. DY56-G5
ACGGACGCAAACCATTTTAGTCAAAACAGCATGTTTACTCTTGCAATAACGGGGGAGACCATATACAGGCCCTAGGTTAGTCTCTTAATCTTTTAGTATGAAATGGTAATGTTTAGCTATCGCAATGGTGAATATTAAACTAATGTGACGTAGTAAGCGTAGGTATTAGCAAGTGTCCAGCAACGCTAACTCACAGGAGATGCGCTATGATCGACCGTCCAGTTACATTGCCAACGCCATTAAACGTACTCGTGTCGAAGTCACTAAGCTTATGTGAGCTTATGTTACCCGTATGCGATGTGTTTTACCCCTTTGCGGCCATCTATGAAAACGGCCGAGTAGGTTGTATTTTCAACGACGAAACACAAGGTCAAAAGCGAGAGTCACAGCTTATCGAGCAGCTTCAGTGGCGAATTATCGATACCACCACCGACACAAACAGCTACAGCGTATTGGTTTATGCTGCGGCGGTTAATACCCAAGACAGTAAAACCCTCGACGCCATTGCCATAGCCACTGCTACACCAAATCATGAAGAGCGTTTGATTCTTTACCCCTATTACAAAGTTGATGATAAGGTAGTCATATCGCCACCAATTGATACGGTTACCCGCTGAAATTCGAGCGACTTTATATTTTAAACCGAGCAGAGTTGCAGACACGTTATTAATTTTAAAACGTGTGTGCTTTCGTATCAGCTCAAACTTCTATTGAACGACGTATCTCGGCGTGGACCATAAACGGTCAATAATGAGGCCTTTGAAAGGTAGGCCGCTAGTAGGTGTGCAATACCTTTTACATTCGTTGTTACGATTAAAATTTTTTGTACTGTCATGGGCTGTCTTTGCTTGCCAAATCCCATTGGTCTGCTAGCATTCAGCCCAAAATTCATTAGCAAAATTAGGGATTAGTTATTATGTCTCGCGTTTTAATTATTGGTGCTGGCGGTGTTGCGTCGGTAACTGTGAAAAAATGTGCACGTTTACCGCAACATTTCGACGAAATTTACTTAGCAAGCCGCACGGTATCTAAGTGTGAAGCGCTACAGCAAGAAGTAGGTGCAGATCGCGTTAAGGGTGTTTTCGCTGTTGATGCTGACGACGCAAAAGAAGTGGAAGCACTTATCAACGAAGTAAAGCCAGACCTAGTAATCAACCTTGCGTTGCCATATCAAGACCTTCCAATCATGGATGCATGTCTTGCAACTAATACTGATTACCTAGACACCGCCAATTACGAGCCTAAAGACGAAGCGAAATTTGAATACTCGTGGCAGTGGGCTTACCAAGACAAGTTTAAAGACGCGGGCATTATGGCCCTTCTTGGCAGTGGCTTTGATCCAGGTGTAACTAACGTTTACACAGCATATGCAGCTAAGCATTACTTCGACGAAATCCACTATCTTGATATCGTAGACTGTAATGGCGGCGATCACGGCCAGGCTTTCGCGACTAACTTCAACCCTGAAATCAACATTCGTGAGATTACCCAACGCGGTCGCTATTGGGAAAACGGCGAGTGGAAAGAAACCGATCCGTTAAGCGTACGTGAAGATCTTGACTATCAAAACATTGGTGTTCGCGCATCTTACCTGATGTTCCACGAAGAGCTAGAGTCTATTGTTAAGCACTTCCCTACCCTTAAGCGTGCACGCTTCTGGATGACCTTTGGTGATGCTTACCTTAACCACCTGCGTGTACTAGAAGGTATTGGTATGACTAGCATTGAGCCAGTTGAATTCCAAGGCCAGAAGATTGTACCACTAGAATTCTTGAAAGCAGTACTTCCTAACCCAGGCTCACTTGCCGAAGGTTATAGCGGAATGACGTGCATTGGCACTTACATCACAGGTATTAAAGATGGCAAAGAAAAAACTATCTTTATCTATAACAACTGTGACCACGCGAAATGTAACGAAGAAGTAGGCGCGCAAGCAGTATCTTACACCACAGGTGTTCCTGCAATGATTGGCGCAGCGCTTATGCTTAACGGCACATGGAAAGAAGCAGGTGTATGGAACATGGAACAATTCGATCCAGATCCATTCATGGATATGCTTAACGAGCACGGTCTGCCATGGCACGTACTCGAATGTGAAGGTAGCCCTTTCACTAAATAATTGAAATATCGGGGCGCTTAATTCAAGCGCCCTTTTTTATTAACGCCACTATTTAAATTTAAATCTAGATCAGATTACTGGAATGTAGGACACAGAGTAGTTTTGAGCTACGACCTGTAATGTAATACATTAGGCGTTTGATAAATGTTGAAAGCCGTTTTATTTTTTGGAGCTTTATCCCATTGACCGATTTAACTCAACGTACTGATATTCCCTCTCCTTGCTACGTGCTGGAAGAAGCAAAATTAATTAAAAACCTTGAGCTGATGAAACGGGTTCAAGACGAATCTGGCGCGCGTATTATCTTGGCGCTTAAAGGCTTTTCTATGTGGTCTTGCTTCGACATCATCAAACAGTACTTACACGGAGCAACGGCCAGTTCGGTTTGGGAAGCGAAACTTGCTGAAGAGATGGGTAAAGAAGTTCACGCATATTCTCCTGCGTACAAGGTTAATGACGCAAAGGAATTGGCGGGTCTTGTTAATCACCTGTCTTTTAATAGTTTGACCCAGTGGAACGCGCATAAAGACGTGCTAGCAGGCGTGTCGTTAGGCCTTCGCATAAACCCTGAGCATCAAGAAGCAGATACACCACTGTACGACCCAGCTGCACCAGGTTCGCGCTTAGGCATACGCGCTAGTGAGCTAGAAGGCGTAGACTTATCGGGTATTGAAGGTTTTCACTGCCACAACCTTTGTGAGTGTGATTCTTTTGCTACTGCACGCACGCTTGAAGCCATTGAAAAGCGTTTTGGCAAATGGCTTAGTCAATTAAAGTGGTTAAACCTAGGTGGCGGACACCTGATGACCCGTGAAGGGTATGACGTTGAGCACCTCATCAACACACTAAAAGACTTTAAAGCCCGTTACCCACACCTAGACGTAATTCTTGAGCCAGGGTCTGCGGTAGCATGGCAGACAGGGCCATTAATTTGCGAAGTGGTTGATATGGTAGAAAATGACGGTGATATCGCTATTCTAGACATTTCAGCGACTGCACATATGCCAGATGTGCTGGAAATGCCTTATCGACCTACAATTTTGGGCGCGGGTATGCCTAATGAAAAAGCATATAATGTGAAGCTAGGTGGCAATTCGTGCCTTGCAGGCGATGTCATTGATACCTACTCATTCGATGCGCCGCTTAAGACCGGCGATCGATTACAGTTTGAGGATATGATGCATTACACCATGGTAAAAACCACCTTCTTCAACGGTGTAGAACATCCTGCTATCGGCATTCTGCGTTCTAACGGCGATTTCGAACTAGTTCGCGAATTTAGCTACGAAGACTTTAAAGGTCGCTTGTCTTAAACTTGAGACGAAAAATCAGTTAGCTATTCTCTATAAAAAAAGCCCGTGACATTGACGTCACGGGCTTTTTGTTTAGGTTCGTAAATGTAAATTATGAGTTCGATTTTGTCTGTTCTAGCGCCCAAAGGCCTGCGTACTTATTAAACTGATATTGTGCGAACAAAACAGCGAACAGGAATCCTCTACTTCCATCCAAGATCCCTAAGCGGAAAATATAGATTTGGATAAAGGTTAGCATTGACCTTAACAATGCCAACGCAAGCCCATGGCTCTTTTTACCTGCCTTAAATTTTTTAGTCGCCATTAGGCATGTGTAATCGCGATTTTTATGTAGCAAGTGTTCAAAATCACGCACTGAGTAATGTTTTAGATAGCCACCTTTCAAACAAATTGCCTCACCTTGATGTACCACTTTTTCATGGACAATATCTTTGGTGAAATGTGACGCTTGTCTTTTAAAAAGCCTTGTAGGTGCCCTGCCAGTCCTTCCAAATCTGGTAACTTTTCCAAGGAAAATATTGCGCCAACGCAATTTGTAAGCGTTATGAGTGGGCTCGGACTTGAGTAGTTTTGAGATAGTGGACGCTAGCTGCTCGTCCACTTCTTCATCTGCGTCGAGAGATAACACCCAATCGCACGTTGCTTTATCCAGAGCTCGTTGCTTTTGAACACCAAAGCCCTGCCAATCTGTAACAAACACTTTGTCTGTAAATTGGTGAACAATTTCTACCGTTTTATCTGTGCTACCACTATCAAGAACAACAATCTCATCTGCTATTTTTTCGATAGACTTCAAACAACGGGCTATGCGGTCTTCTTCGTTTTTGGTAATAACAATAACAGAAAGGGGTTGGCGCATACTTCAATCCTAAAGAGAGCTTCTAAAACAGGCGAGTATACAATAAAAGCGTGCAGAATAATCGCTAAACACTGTTCTAGTGACTATACAACTCCACTTCCCGACGCCGCCTCAGATTTGTCTATCTCACCTTCAGCCAGTACTTCGTCATCTAACTCAATTTTAAATGACGTTCCCGCTTTTCCATGCAGGCTATAACGAAAGCCGTACATTTCGACTTCATTTAGAGAAACTTCCGCAAAGGTATTAGGGTGGATTAAGTCGTAAACACCTGAGTCGTTAGCTTGAGAAAATATATCAACTAACCATTTTCCTTCTGACATGGTGATTTTGAGTGTTTTTGTCATATGAGCCTCCATAAACCTCAGTCCTTTTTGAACTGGGCAGTTGACGTGAATTACACTCCTTTGTATTTATTCTAAGGCCCTTAAGATCAACAACGTGTTTACGCTTTTGCGTCTAGCCCAGCTTGATAAAGCGCATTCTTTTTCAAGTCATAGTGAGTGGCGACCACCGCCGCGGCCTTTTTAAGCGGCATGTGCTCACACAATACACTTAGCAACGACATTGCCTCACTGGGTATCGCCTGGTCACTTACCTTCGCAGGGCCAATCATGACGACGAATTCGCCTTTCTGGTGCGCAACATCCGCATTGAGATAATCAATTACATCTTGCGCGCTGCCACTCACGTAGGTTTCGAAGGTTTTGGATAGCTCTTTCGCTACCACAATCTGGCGATCGCCTAGAACGCGCTGTATATCAGTAACGGTGTCTAAAATTCGACGTGGCGCTTCATAGTAAACAGTGGTGAACGTTCTATCTATTAGCGCTGACAACACGCTTTCACGTGCCTGCACTTTAACCGGTAGGAATCCTTCAAATATAAACTTGTCTGTTGGCAGTCCCGAAGCACTTAATGCTGTAATTGCAGCACATGGGCCCGGCAGAGCGCTAACCGGAATACCTTGCTCACGGCACTTGCGTACCAAAACAAAGCCCGGGTCGCTGATTAACGGCGTTCCAGCATCACTTATTAATGCTACCGACTCGCCGCCCTTTAAACGCTCACAAAGCATTGCTGTGCGCTTATCTTCGTTATGCTCGTGCAGAGAAAGAGTTTTCGTTCCAATGCTAAAGTGCTGTAAGAGTCGAGCGCTGTGACGGGTGTCCTCGGCAGCGATCCAGCTTACTTCACTTAATACGCGTATTGCTCTGGCACTTATGTCGTCTAAATTACCGATAGGTGTTGGAACAATATATAAGGTGGCGGTGTCTGTCATAACAGTGGTTAAGTCTTACGTTATTTTTAAAGAATATGCGATAAGTGTATCACGCCATTAGTCCAGATTATGCTGGCAAGCGTAGATTTTCACACTGGTTAAGATAAACTTGGCCTATAACGATGTAAAAGGAATGAAACTGTGCGTCATATTGGACAAGCTGGAAAAATCTTTACGCTATCAGCCGTCGCTTCTGTATTGGTGCTAACGGGCTGTGGAAGTACACCTAAAACCCAGTCAAAGCCTGCGGTAGTACAACCTACCCCAATTGAAACAACACAGGTTGAAGATAACGTCACACCTGAGCACAAACTCCTTGAAGCAAAAAAAGTATGGGAGCGCACTCGCAACAAAGAACAGCGCGATACGCTGTTGCTGCAAGCGGCTGACCTGTACCTTCAAAATCAACAGCCCGTTTTGGCTCAGCAAGTGCTATATGAGGTAAAAGAAGACGGAATTTCAGGGATAAATCAATCTTATTACTCCCTTCTGGTAACCAAAGCCTATGCGGGAATGCCTGATGCCTCGGCAGAAGAATTACTGGCTATGTTGGATGGCGTAACCGGTACAGGCGAAACCGCATTCCAAAAAGCGGAGCTTCAAACCCAGCTCTTCACGCAGCAAGGCAACCTGGCTGCGGCAGCGAATAGCGTATTAAAAACCAATCTTACTGACGATGAAAAAGTGCAACAAGTTTGGCAGTGGATTACCTCCATTCCTGCATCGTCACTTGATTCAGTGGGCAGTGCTTATCCCGATCTGTCTCCTTTCATTACTCTTCGCGAACTAACCGAAGAAAACGCGTCGTCACCGGAAAAATTAGCCAAAAGCCTGCAGCAATTTAAGCAGGTTTATCGCGGTCATGTACTAGAAAACGCTTTGCCTGAAAATGTAATTGAAGCAACCCAGCTTACCGATGCTGGCGCCAACGATATTGCGGTTTTACTACCACTTTCTGGCAGGTTAGCTCGCACAGGACAAGTCGTTAAAAATGGCATCATGGCGGCTTATTACACCGATGTTGAAAAGCGCCAAGATGAACACCTTCTACCTCGTCTTCGTTTTATCGACACCAACGAAGTAGATACACAGCATTTACTCAGCGAAATTGGCGATACCAAGTTCATCATTGGCCCTCTTTTAAAAGACACTGTTGAACGTTTAATTCCCAGTTTGCCGCTTGGTGTGAACGTACTTGCATTAAACAGGCCTGACGAATTGCCAGACAATGCGTCTGCTAAAGGGTTGGCAACAGGATCGTCAAATCCGGCGATAGCCGATGATGCTCTTGCCTCTGGTACAGGTCTCGCAGGTGATGACACACAAAATGAACTCCACTCATTAGGCTTGCCTACCTCGCTGAATTATTACGGGCTAGCACCAGAAGATGAAGCAAAGCAGCTTGCTGAATTTATCTTTAATAAAGGATATCGTGCGCCTATCGTTATTGCCGCACAAAGCAGTCTGTACCAGCGAATGGACGACACCTTTAAAAAGCACTGGCGAATACTCAACAATCAGGAAAACAAGCAGCGAGCCAACATAACGTCGGTATCGTTTAACGACAGTAATTCACTTCGAGAGGGAATTACACAGGCGCTAGATGTGGCGCAAAGCAACGAGCGTATCAATCAAATTGAGTACATGACAAATGATGAAGTGTACAACATGCCTCGCAGTAGGCGTGATATTGATGCCATTGTTGCATTTGCCTCACCTCAAGACACAGAACTGCTTAACCCCATTATCGAAGCGAGCTTAAACCCATACGATGGCAAACAAGTCCCCGTGTATGCCACCTCTCGTTCAATGGATTACGACAGCGGGAAAAACCAATGGCGTGACCTGCAGAATGTGCACTTTATCGACATGCCTTGGTTAATGCCTTCACATAGTTGGCAACCTCTTCAGCAGGAGGTTGAACAGGCTTGGCAAAATCAAAATACTATGCAAAAACGTTTATTTGCGTTCGGTTTTGATGCCTATCAGTTGTTGCCTCAGCTAGGCATGCTTAACACGCTGAAATATCTTTCACACGAAGGGTTAACGGGTACACTTTCCCTTAATCAACAAGGTGAAGTAATACGCAAACAGCCTCAGGCAATTATTCGTAACGAAAAAGTTCAAATGCTTTCGGAGTAAAATTATGTCAACACTGCAAGGGAGTGCAGCAGAAGACAAGGCCTGTAAATATCTGATGGAACAAGGCCTTATTCTTCGATGTCGAAATTACCACACTCGGCGTGGCGAGCTCGACATTGTAATGCAAGACGGCAGCACCATAGTGTGCGTTGAAGTTAAATACCGAAGACGAAATCAGTTTGGCAGTGCTCTAGATTTTGTGACTGCCAAAAAGCTCCAGCGAATTCAAGCTGCGTTTGATTTCTATTTGTTAGATAATGGCTTAAATCCAGCGTCTACTTCTCTGCGAATAGACGTTGTTGCCATAGACGGAGACAACCTTCAGTGGTTGAAGAACGTGGGCTAAAGACTGACAATATCCAGCTTTTAAACTGATGTTCCCCAAAGAGGACTAGAAGCGTGCGCCAACGATGAGCGCGGCCGATATTGATGAAAATGTCTTTATGTCAGAAGTATTCCGTTTGTTTTATCTTATGATTTGCAACCCTTCATCGGTTTGATGAAAGTTTCTTAGGTTCCCACAAATAATGAGTCATCCCAACAACAAGGTTTCGTCCAGCAGCGTTGATAACCAAGAAATAGAGCTAATAGTCGGCAACTCCAGCTCTAATTTTTCTGGCGTAACGTCTACGATGCTGCAAGTAACATCGCTACAGAAGCATATGATTAATTTGCGGATAATGGGCAAGCATTTTGTTCCAGACCCATCAATGACTATTACTTTTTGGGAGGTCGCAAAAATGTGTCGACGCCCGCTTAGTAATGGTAAGTGGCGAATTTTTCATGCACGTCGCGTTGACGAGATGATTCAGGGTGTGATCCTCAAATACGTGTTTCGCGCCAAGATAAAGCTTGTATTTAGCTCTGCCGCTCAGCGAAAGCGTTCGGCTTCTACGGTGTGGTTAAGCAATAAAATGGATGCGGTTATTGCAATGAGTAATCGCTCTGCAAAATATCTAAATAAGCCCCCCGCCAAGATAAATCTACACGGTGTGCAAATAGACAACTACACGCCAGCAGAAAACAAGCAAGAAGCATGGCAAGCATTAGGCTACGGCGGCAAGTACGGCATTGGTATTCTGGGCAGAGTTAGAGAGCAAAAAGGCGTTCATCTATTTGTTGAAGCGTGCATTAAAGTATTGCCCAAATACCCTGACGTGAACGCAGTAGTTGTAGGTGCCATATCCTCGAGTAACCAAGAATTTGTAAACGAGCTTAAAGAAAAAGTTTCTAGAGCCGGGTTAACTGACCGAATTGTTTTCACCGGTGAATTGCCGTTTGAGCAAATTCCTAGAATCTTCAGTGCACTGTCATTAGTAAGTGCACTTA
Organism: Alteromonas sp. DY56-G5; assembly: GCF_041414725.1. Classification (NCBI taxonomy): domain Bacteria; kingdom Pseudomonadati; phylum Pseudomonadota; class Gammaproteobacteria; order Alteromonadales; family Alteromonadaceae; genus Alteromonas; species Alteromonas sp. DY56-G5. Next base: position 9,045 of record NZ_JANHZQ010000011.1, read on the forward strand.
GCTATAACGAAGGGTTTGGATTAACTGTACCTGAAGCCATGAGTGCTGGGGCTGCGGTATTAGCTACTCAGGCGGGCGCATGGGAAGACATCATCAGGCCAGGCGTTGATGGGTATATTGTTCCTACCAAAGACCAGCAAGCTGTCACAGAAAAGATGGATTTGCTGCTTTCGGATATGGACAAACTCGCAGAAATGGGCAAAGCCGGACGCGAACACGTTGTGAAAAATTTTAAGGTTGAAGATGAAGCTAGAAACCTGGTTGAGTTTTTTCGCACGCTTCAATAGTAAATGCGAGTTGATTATCGCGAGCGATAAACGTTAGGCTGTTTTTCTCTCGCGCTGAGGCCACCGTTTAAACCTCTGACTTTCAGATACTGGCCATTACAAAAATCAAGGCGCTGTAATGCAGCGCAAAAAATTTCACTAAATGGTCTGCCGTGTGGTGAAAACAAAGAGATGACACATGATTGAACAGATAAAAGCGAATTTTACCGAGAGCATACAAACCAAAATAGCGGCATCGGAAATATTGCCAGAGCATATTGAGAAAGCGGCGTACATGATCGTTGAAGCCTTAATTAGAGGTAATAAAGTACTGAGCTGTGGTAATGGCGGGTCTGCAGGTGATGCGCAACATTTTGCTTCCAACATGCTCAATCGCTACGAGCGCGACCGTCCCAGCTTACCGGCAATCGCATTAAGCACAGACACCTCAACCCTGACGTCTATTGCGAATGACTATAACTTCGAAGAAATATTTGCGAAGCAAGTACGGGCGCTCGGCCAACCCGGAGATATACTGTTGGCTATTTCAACCAGCGGTAACTCTCGTAACGTCATAGCAGCGATGGAAGCGGCATTATCTCGCGATATGACCATTGTCGCGCTTACTGGCAAAGACGGAGGTGAAATGGCGGGCTTCTTAAGTGAACATGATGTTGAAATTCGCGTACCGTCAAACCGCACTTCGCGTATTCAAGAAGTTCATTTACTGGTAATTCACAATTTATGTGAATGCATTGACGACAGCTTATTCCCTGCCGATCACGGCGACGAGTAGTAAAGAGGACACAAGTGAAAAATTTGGGACTACTGGGTTCTTTATTAGCCCTAATTCTTACATTACAAGGGTGTGTAGTGGCCGTTGGAGCTGCAGGCGCCATGGCTGCGAAAGTGGCTAATGACAGACGTACTGTGGGCACGCAGCTTGATGACCAAAATGCCGATGCTGCGGTGTCGTATCAATGGTCGAAAAGCGATGCGCTTAAAGAGCAGGCTAACCTTCAAGTGGATGTTTATAACGGTGTAGCGTTGCTAACCGGGCAAGCGCCAAACCAAGGCTTAGTTGACGAAGCTGTGCGCCGCGCTCAAGAAGTAAGCTATATCAAAAAAATTCACAACCAAATTAGAATTGGCGAGGCGATAGGTGCAGGCACACAAGCCAACGACCTGTGGTTAGCGTCAAAAGTGCGTACTAAAATTGTGGCAGACGAACGAGTGCCTGCTCTACAAGTTAAGGTAGTGGTTCAAGATTCAGAAGTATTCCTGATGGGTCGGTTAACCAATTTAGAAGCCACAGCCGCTGTAGATATTGCTCGTAATATTACGGGTGTCGCGCGCGTAGTTAGAGCCTTTGAAATTGTTCAATAGAGAGTTCGCCACTGCCCTTTTGGTTGCAGGGGCACTCTTTATGGAAATTTTAGACGCCACGGTTATCACCACGGCGTTACCTGTCATTGCTGCCGACTTCAATGTGCCGGCAGCCCACTTATCTATTGGTGTATCGGCATACTTGGTAGCCGTAACACTCTTTATTCCATTAAGTGGTTACGCAGCCGATAAATTTGGCGCACGCACTATATTTGTAGCAGCGATTGCCGTATTCACTTTTGCCTCGGTCCTTTGTGGCCTGAGTACTAGCTTATTCGAATTTACCTTGTCTCGCATTCTTCAAGGTTTTGGCGGGGCAATGATGGTTCCCGTGGGAAGATTAGTGGTTCTGCGGGACTTGCCAAAGGAAAAGCTGGTAAAAACCGTGGCCATTATAACCTGGCCTGCGTTAAGCGCACCGCTACTAGGCCCTGTGCTAGGCGGCTACATCGCCACTCATTTCAGCTGGCAGTGGATTTTTTATATGAATATTCCACTGGGCATTATCGCTATCATCGCGTCACTGTATCTCCTTAAAAACATCAAAGGCAATGTAGGTAAATTCGATATTAAAGGCTTTTTGCTCACCGGCATCGGCTTTGCGCTGTTTATGGCGGGGATCGAGTTTTTAGCAAGTACCAGCGACAAGCTTATTCGACCACTTGGCATCATCGCTATTGGCTTAGTACTCATGGTATTAGCAGTCAAACACGTAAAAACGGCCAAGAATCCACTATTTTCTTTCGATGCGATGCAACACAAAACCTTCCGGCTTACTGTGTTTGGCGGCTCTGTTATGCGTGTCGCACTTGGCAGTGCACCGTTTCTTGTGCCACTCATGCTCCAGCTTGGATTAGGTTACTCACCTGTAGAAGCCGGCTCACTGTTGCTGTGGCTGTTTGCTGGAAACTTAGCGATAAAGCCAGCGACAACGTGGATCATGAATACCTTCGGCTTCAAACGCGTGCTTGTAGTAAACGGCGTGCTCATCGCCCTCGGTTTTGTTGCGCTCGCGATGATAAATCACTCCACATCGTCATTTACTATTGCCGTTATTTTATTTGTTAACGGTATTACTCGCTCAATGCACTTAACGCTAATAAACACCATTGCTTTTGCCGACGTTCCACCCAATAAAATGCGAGACGCAAACACGCTAGGCGCCATTTTAATGCAAATGAACCGCGGTCTTGGCATTACCCTTTCTGCGCTTGCTATCGCTGCTGCAGCATTCATTCTTGGACAAAGCGCCAATATGCCAAACCTACAAACGTTTACGCTATCTATGATGTTTATGGCCGCAGTAGCACTTGTCAGCATTTACGATAGCTTAATGCTGTCGAAGGAAGATGGCGATTCAGTGTTAAACAAACGAAAAGCGAAAAAAGCACGGCAGACTTAGTTCATAGGCTTCATTAAGTGAACTGATGACAATTGTCATACGCGATTGGTGACGTTTGTGACTAACGCAATCTGAGGTACCTCGGCATACTTTACCTATAGACATTACAACATTAGGTAAAGCTCATGGAACAAGTATCTCACGCTTCGTCAATAACTCCCGCTCAGAATGCTTCCATCCCATTGGAACAGCAGCGGGAAGATTTTAAAAAGAACCGATTCATTGCTATGCCGCTGGCAGGCACTGTTGTTTGGGCTCTGCTTGGTATCAGCGCTCCTTTTGTATCTGAATTAACCATAACCTGGTTGCTGTATATCGGCACAGGTGCCATCTTCTACCTCGGTGCAGGTCTTTCCTATCTCACCGGTGAGCGATTTTTTGCCAAGAAGGCGGCCAAGAACAGTTTTGATCGTCTTTTCTTCGTTGGCATGATCATGAGCCTAATGGTATTCGCCATTGCGCTTCCCGTTGCAGCCATCGACCACACCACCGTTCCATTGAGTATTGGCATTCTCGCAGGCCTGATGTGGATGCCTTTATCATGGGCTATCGAACACTGGATAGGCTACTTTCACACGCTAACTAGAACCTTCGGCATTGTCGCCGCCTGGTACTTGTTTCCCGATGCACGGGTAGAGGCAATATCGGCTGTGATTGTCGCTGTCTACATTGTGTCACTAATCACCCTTGAACGTCGTTTTCAATCAATCAAATCTAACTAATTTCACTTTAACTAAGAAGGAATGCACTATGACTTATTTACTTTTGGCAGTTGCAGTTATCACCGAAGTTACCGCTACCATGCTGCTTAAAATGTCGAACGGATGGGAGAAGTGGGCTTTTGGGTACGGCGCTATCTTTTTCTACGCGATATCTGGAATGCTGTTTGCCATGGTCTTAAAGAATATGGGAATTGGGGTCGCCTACGCCATTTGGTCGGGCATGGGAATCGCACTTATCACCGCTGCTTCGGTGGTATTTTGGAAACAAACTTTCGACATTTATGCCGTGCTGGGTATTATGTTGATTATCTCTGGTACGCTGCTAATTACTAGCAAGTCTGCCGTTGTATTTCAGTAGGGACGAAGTACTCAAAATGCTCAGCAATAAAAGCATACAAGATAGTAACAGCGCGGTGCCTGCCGTCAAAAACGAGAGCACCGCGCCTGACATGCCCCTTTTGGCAAGTGGACGGAAAAAGCGCTGGTCTCACGGAAGCTTGTTTTTTTCACTGTTCTTTTTTGTTCCACTTATTATTTCCCGTCCTCTTCCCATCGAAACATGGGTACTTCAAACCCTGGGATACCTTAGCTTTGTCATTCTTTACGTTAAAGCCATAAACCAGCCTGCTAAAACACTGCCCACTTATTTGCTACTCATGTTTCTACTTTCGGTTGCATGCAGCTTTCAAAACCCTGGTGGCGCAACAATTATCGGCTTTATTGCTTTTATCGTAGGTTATTACAATTCGCTCAAGACAGGCATAATGAGCATAGGCGTGATGATGCTGGTACTCGTGTCACTGCACATTACCGTATTTAATAACGCACATTTTCTTTTAAGTGCTTCGTTGCTCAACAGCTTAGTGCTATTCGGGTTTGGTGTTATGGAGCGCAAAGAAACGCTCCATAGTCTGAAAGAGAGCCAGCAGGCCGAAGCACTACGAGTATTGTCTGCGATCGCTGAACGTGAGCGAATAGGCAGAGACTTACATGATGTTGCGGGTCACGCACTCAGCTCTATTTCGTTAAAGGCACAACTGGCCGATAAACTTATAAGCAAAGATAAGATTGAAGACGCGCATCGCGAGGTAAAAGCGCTGGCACAGCTTTCTCAAGCGCTACTGAGTGATATCCGTCAAGCAGTGTCAGATATCAAGCAGCTTTCTCTTAGCGATGAAATAGCAAAAGACAAATCACTGTTAGAAGAAAACGGCTTTAATGTTACAACCGATATTGAAGGCGGCGCTGAAGCACGTTTAAGCGCTAAACAAGAAAGCCAGCTTGCGCTTATTATCAAAGAGCTGACAACCAATACCTTACGCTATTCAAACGGTAACGCGGTATCCCTTGGTCTTGAAGTTAATGAGCAAACCGTGAAAATGACCTATAAAGATCATGGCGTAGTTGAGAACACCGCATCAATTAAAGAAGGAAACGGATTAATGGGAATTAGAGAACGCGCGGCGTCTATTCATGCGGATGTGGACATTTCTTTCCTTCCCCACCCTATTGTCAGGATTCAGCTTACTGCCGAGCAAGCTTTGTCACATAAGGCTTCCCTATGAACTCAAAAGCGCCAACTACTATTTTGATTGTTGAAGATCAGTCGCTGGTTCGCGATGCCATTGCCATGCTTCTGTCATTAGAAGACGACTTAACCATTGTTGAAAAGTGCAGTAATGGAAAGGAAGCCATTGATTATTTAAATGATAACCCTGCACCACACATTATTTTGAGCGATATTGAAATGCCGCTGGTTTCAGGGCTAGATCTAGCCGCCCACATTGCAAAGCAAAATCTCAATACCAAGGTGGTATTAATGACTACCTTTTCTAAACCAGGCTACATCAAGCGTGCATTAAGTTTAGGGGTTAAGGGGTTTATATTGAAAGAGTCTGACAGCGACTACCTGATAGATGCCATTCACAAAGTCTCTGCGGGAGAAAAGGTAATTTCGACTGAGCTCGCCATCATGGCTCTTGACGACAACAATCCACTGTCGCAAAAAGAAATGTCCGCACTAAAACTTGCTTCAGAAGGGCTTAAAACCCAAGGCATTGCTCAATCACTGTTTTTATCTGAAGGTACGGTAAGAAACTACCTCTCAGAGGCTATTTCAAAGCTCGATGCGACCAACCGCGTAGATGCTGCTCGCATAGCTAAACAAAAAGGTTGGCTATAATAAAGGCTTAAAACCACGTCGTAGCAATTGCTGTAGACGTCGGTATATTTAGCTTTTCAGACAAGCCGGTAAGCACGCGTTCGGGACCGTATACGATACCTTGCTGTTTAGCGGTCCATACGCAGGTTAAAATACTCGTACCTTTGCGTAATTCACACTGCCACTTAGCGGTCGTTTCAGCGAGCCTTTCATAGTCATCTTCTATTTCCCAACCTCCGTCTACATGGTCTACGATAAGTTGTTCAAATTGAGCGAACGGAATAGGTTGAATGATTACCCATTCGTTTTTCTTAAACTTTTTTTCTAACCGCGATTTTTTAAAACTGGTAAACAATCCCACGCTCCATCTCCGTATGATTGAAAGGCCCTACTTACTACAAAAGCACGTCTTCTATTTCGACACCGTTCCCATAATCTGCCCTGAAGGTGTTGGACAAGAACACGATGTTCCAACCATTTCACTATTTGACGTTGGGCACGCGCCATACTCACCGTATACGCTATAACGACATTGGTTACCAAATTCAGGTTTAGCAACTGCAACCTTGCCGTTTTTCTTCGCGTTTATATCTTCATCGTCGGGTAAATACACCGTGTAGGTACACCCTGACAAAAGCATATTAACAACAAGAAAACCAATACGGTAAAGTGCTTTCACTTTCATAAATAGTTGCTGGGCATTTTTAGAACAGTTTTAAAACTATGCTAATAATGAAGATAAAACAAGAAAAAATAAGCAAAAAAAAGCCAGTCTTTAGACTGGCTTTATAATTGTAACTCGTTGTAGCTATTAGAATTCAGTTGAGAATCTAACACCAAACTCGCTTGCGTCGTTGCTTAGAATTTGCAGGATGTAGTCACCTGTATTCAAGCGTGCATTGTCGTAACGCTCATCAAAAATATTGCGACCGTAAAGTGCAACAGTATACGCATCATTCGCTGGCGTATAAGCGATGTCGAAGTTAACAAGCTCACGGCTATCAAGTTTAGTCATACGCTCAGGTGCTGAAGTAGGCTCACCATACATTTCTGCACGATATGAGTAATCTGCACGTACGCGAATTGAATCACCACCATCAAGCTCAAAGGTATACTGCGGACCAATTGCAAGGGTTAGGTCTGGAGTAAGTGGCGCTACAGGATTGAATCCATCTTGCTCTTCAACATCAACATCCATATAACCAACGCTGGTCATCATGCTGAAGTTGCCATAGGTAAACGTAGCATCAGCTTCAACACCACGAGATGTTTGCTCTACCACAAGGTTTGCGGTGTCGAAACCACCTTCGCTCACGCGACTTACTTGGTAAGGAAGATCTTCAAACTCAGTGTTAAATACTGCGACGCTAATGTCGAAGTAATCATTCACACGACCTTTAATACCTACTTCATAGTTAGTAGCAGTAATATTGTCAGACGCCGTAAAACAGTTATTTGCGCGAACCGCCGCTTGAGCGCCTTCGATATCATCAAAGCCACCTGCACCAAAGAACTCACCAATTAAGCAGTAAGGACGTGCTGGAAATTGGCCCGACTGGTAGCCAGACTGAATTGTCGCATAGCCTGTCATGCCATTTTCAAATGTGTAGTTAGTGGCGAGTTCCCACGTCACTTCGTCCCAATCATTTGAATCATAGATAGTACCAAGTGCTGAAAATACGTTCGCTGATGCTTCTTTTTCATCTTTCGTGTAACGAAGGCCACCAGAAAGGCTAAGCTCATCAGTTAAGTCACGGCGAACGTTAACGTAAACCGCTTTTGAAGTGGTTTCTTGATCGAGTTCTAGCAGGTTAGCCCCACCGTCAAAACTAGAGTCGTCACCTTGACGGTTGCTACCTTCTTCGTTGAAGTAGTAAACACCAGCAACAAAGTCAGTGTATTCGTTGATATAGCCGTTAAGCTGAAGTTCGATTGATGTTTGATCGGCTTCGCCACGCTCAGGGAACTGATCTAACGAGTAAATTGTACCGTCATCATCAAGACCTGCTTTGTACTTAGATGTACGCTGGCTTGCAACAACCTTTGCAGTGTAGTCTTCGTTAATGTCCCACTCAGTAGTGAGTGAAAGACCACGCGCTTCGTTCGACACGCCAGTTACTGCTTCAGTACCTGTTGCATTGTCGTAGATATCAGCGCCTTCAGGTGTCACATCTGTGTTACGTAACGGTACGCCAACACCATTCTGACCACCGAAGTAGCGATCTGAACCCACTTCATCAATTAGCACAGTGTAAGGACGCAGACCGCCGTCACCATTGTTAGCATCTGCAGTTAATACCATGCGGAAGTCATTTGATGGCTCCCACTTAAGAGAAACGCGGCCAGAAACATCTTCAGTCTCACCAACATCGTACTCGGCGTTAGGCACGTTGATGAACTCACCAAGACCATCGCGCTTGTTAAATGACAGGTTCATGTTAAACGCTACGGTTTCTGAAAGACCGTGGTTAACAAAAAGATCAGCTTTAACGCGACCACGTGTACCAAATTCAGTGTTGATTTTGGTTACATCACCTTGGTCTGGCTCTTTTGTGATGATGTTAATTGCACCACCAATCGAGTTACGACCATATAGCGTACCTTGAGGGCCACGAAGTACCTCAATACGCTCAATATTATTTAGGCTCCAGTTTTGACCAACCTGACGGCCCAGATAAACACCGTCTACATAAACACTCACACCCGGATCGGTTGTGATTAGGTGATCTTGAAGACCAATACCACGAATAAATGGGTTTACAGACGATGTGTGGCCGGCAGAGAAACCAGTAACATTTAGGTTTGGAACGAATTTACCAACGTCAGTCAGGTCAGTAATACCTTGGTCAGCTAACTTGTCGCCATCGAAGGCGCTAATAGCAATTGGAACTTCATAGATAACTTGAGGGCGTTTTGTTGCGGTAACGGTAATGGCTTCAAATTGTTGCTCTTCAGTTGCTTCTGCTTCTTGGGCAACGGCAATATTTGAAATTGCTGGAACGGTCATCGCTACTGCTAGTGCGACAGGTGAAAGCTTACTGGCGAGTGCCTTAGACACGTCAGTATTGGTTTTCATGGTATAACCCCTTTGCGTGAGTGTTAGGTGTAATAATATTTTTAGGCCGCTTCAAGTTCTTCTTTGGAACTTTGAAAGACTAAACTCACTAATTTAAGAGGCGCACATAACCTTGTGCTTATACTGGATTACAGGCAATAAAAAAGTAAGTCGCAATAAAACATTACAAACTTACTTTCAATGAAACTCTGCTTTAAAAGTAGAACTTACTTTTCCAGCCCTCTAAAATTCAGTACGAAGAATTTAGGCTTGAAGACTGGAACGATATGTTACCGTTAGATTACGATCTTGCAAAGTAAAATATTACACTTTTACTAAAATAAGGCTTCAAAATCAGACTAATTGGTTAGGTTAAGCATCAAACAAAAAGTATATATAAATTCCATAAAAACAATTAGATATCATAAAGATAATTTACTCTATCTCTTCACAACACCTAAGCGAATAAAGTAAAGAAGACCTAGACCAAATGGACAAACTTTAAACAAATCACCATTGGCTTGAATCATTCTTTAGCTCAGAACCTCTGTATGTAACTTTCGTTACCAAATTCCCTCTTCCGTCCGGGCAGTAGCTATCAATATGGTTGCGCAAGGTTCGCCTAATAGACGTAAGCTGACACATGGCTCTGTTTGCGTATCGCATTAAACCATTGCACAACTGTCAACACAGGCCGCTAAACAAGACTATCAGACTAATATCTTACTCTCGTTGTCGACAATCCAAACCTTTTAAGGTTGAAAAAACGCCAAAATGGGCATATATTGTCGACATTAGTCATTTTAAGATTCTATACAGTGTTAGTAAAAAGCGAACAAGCCATCACCAATGCCGACCGCACTTTCTTTCAATTAAGAAAGGATATTGTTGAGGGTATCATTCCAGCAGGCAGTAAGCTGAGTGAAATGGAATTGTCGACAAAGTATGAAGTCAGTCGCGCCGTTATTCGTGAAGCCATCAATCGTCTCGCTACCTGTCACTTGGTGGAACGTAAAGCTAACGTGGGTGCCCGTGTGGTTGCACTGTCCCCCGAAGGCCTTATTCAGCTATACCAAGTGCGCGAAGCATTAGAGGGTATGGCCGCCCGCTTGGCTGCACGCTACATGAGCGATGAAGAAATTACCGACATGCAGGCGTTGCTTGATAGCCACTTCGATAAAGTAAAAGACGGTCAAAGCTATTATCAAGAAGCCGGCGATGTAGACTTTCACTACAGAATTGTAACCGGCAGTAAAAACGATCATCTCATCAGCGTACTTGTAGACGGGCTTTACCATCTTGTTCGTATGTATCGCGTACAGCTCGGTATGGCTGGCCCTCGCGTAAGTACCGCCTTTGATGAACACAGACACATTGTAAATGCCATTGCCAATCGCGACGAGGAACTGGCTGAAATGCTAATGCGTCGCCATATTCTTTATTCAAAAAATAATATTGAGAAGAAGCTTAATCATGGTTAACACCACTCAGTCTTCTTCATACCTAATTCACCTCTACCCTACTTTCAAATAAGCGAGTGATTATCATGAGTGCAGGAAAGAAATTCAGAACCGCATTAGAGAACAACAAACCGCTACAAATTGTCGGCACCATTAACGCCTATACTGCCATGATGGCAAAGGCTATTGGGCACCAAGCGATTTATCTTTCAGGTGGAGGCGTAGCGAATGCGTCTTACGGCCTACCGGACTTAGGCATGACGTCACTTAATGATGTGATTGCAGACGTTCAGCGCATTACCAGCGCGTGCGATCTTCCGCTAATGGTAGACATCGACACCGGTTGGGGCGGAGCATTTAACATTGCCAAAACTATTCGCGACATGGAAAAAGCAGGCGCGGCGGCAGTTCATATGGAAGACCAGGTTGCGCAAAAGCGCTGTGGTCACCGTCCTAACAAAGAAATTGTTAGCACAGAAGAAATGGTAGACCGCATAAAAGCTGCAGTTGACGCCAGAACTGACCCAGACTTTTTCATTATGGCGCGCACCGACGCGTTCGCACAAGAAGGTTTAGACAAAGCCATTGAACGTGCAAAAGCCTATGTTGCAGCAGGTGCTGACGGTATTTTTGCCGAAGCAGTGCAAACCGAAGAACATTACCGTGCATTTGCTGAAGCGCTAGACGTTCCGATCCTTGCCAATATCACTGAGTTCGGCAAAACCGAACTATGGAATAAAGAAGAACTTGGTGAATGGGGTGCCGACATGGTGCTTTACCCACTAAGTGCATTCCGTGCGATGAATAAAGCAGCAGAAATGGTTTACAAATCTATACTTGAAAACGGCGACCAAAAAGCCGTTGTCGACAGCATGCAGACACGCATGGAACTGTACGATTATCTTGGCTACCACGAGTACGAGCAAAAACTAGATGCTCTATTCGCAGAAGGTAAGAACTAACACGAATACGAAACAGCAGGAAGCGAGTGAGGTGCGAGGCACCATTGAAGTTGAAACGGTACACAGGGCGTTACCACGCCGTGAACCCATCCATGGGGGCTCCGTTTCGGCATCCATGCCTCAAAGGGGTAACGCCCCGTGCACCGCCCCCACTCTCTCGGTGCCTCGCACCCCACTCGCCTGATGAGTTCAATATAGTTTTTATTTCTAAATTTTTAAAAAAGTACCTTACAAATTTTACAAGACCGGAGACAACAAGATGGCTAAACAGTTAAGTGGCGCGGGTTTACGCGGCCAAGTTGCAGGCAAAACAGCATTATCAACCGTAGGTAAATCAGGTTCTGGTTTAACGTATCGTGGCTACGACGTAAAAGACTTAGCGCAAAACTGTCAATTTGAAGAAGTAGCGTACCTTATTCTAAAGGGCAAGCTACCTAACCAGTCTGAGCTAGACGCTTATAAAACAAAACTTCGCAGCATGCGCGGCCTTCCTACCGCGCTTAAAGAAGTGCTAGAGCGCATACCAAAAAATGCTCACCCAATGGACGTACTTCGCACGGGTTGTTCAATGCTAGGTAACCTTGAAATGGAAACCAGCTTCGACCAGCAACAAGATGTTACGGATCGTATGTTAGCTTGCTTCCCAAGTATCATTTGTTACTGGTACCGCTTCTCGCACGACGGCGTGCGCGTAGACGTTGAAACCGATGACGACTCAATTGGAGGTCACTTCCTTCATATGCTTCATGGCGAAAAGCCACGTGAACTTCATGAACAGGTTATGCATGTATCGTTAATTCTTTATGCAGAGCATGAATTTAACGCGTCTACCTTCACTGCACGTGTTTGCGCTTCAACCTTATCTGATATGCATTCTTGTGTAACGGGTGCTATCGGCTCACTTCGCGGCCCGCTTCACGGTGGTGCTAACGAAGCCGCCATGGAAATGATCGAGGGCTTTACCTCTGCTGATGACGCAGAAGAAAAAATGATGGGCATGCTTGAGCGCAAAGAGAAGATCATGGGCTTTGGCCATGCTATTTACTCAGACTCTGACCCGCGTAACGAAATTATCAAGCAATGGTCTGAAAAACTGGCTGCTGATGTGGGTGACGACGTACTTTACCCTGTGTCTGTTCGCTGTGAAGAAGTGATGTGGCGCGAGAAGAAGCTATTCTGTAATGCAGACTTTTTCCACGCCTCTGCCTATAACTTTATGGGAATCCCTACGCCGCTGTTTACCCCAATATTCGTTATGTCTCGCCTTACAGGCTGGGCTGCACATGTAATGGAACAGCGCGCTGACAACCGTATTATTCGCCCATCAGCAGAATACACGGGCGAAGAATTGCGCCCTGTTCCTGCAATCAGCGAACGCTAAGAGAATAGGTGGTTTATGAATATTGAATACCGTAAACCGCTTCCAAATGCGGGTATCGACTTCTTCGATACTCGTGAAGCGGTTGATGCCATAGAGCCAGGCGCCTACGCCAAGCTGCCGTACACGTCACGTGTGTTGGCTGAAAACTTGGTGCGCAAATGCGCCCCTGAAATGCTTACCGACTCACTTAAACAGCTGATTTATCGTAAGCGCGACTTGGACTTTCCGTGGTTTCCTGCTCGCGTAGTGTGTCATGACATTTTAGGTCAAACGGCACTGGTAGACTTAGCGGGGCTTCGCGATGCTATTGCCGCAAAGGGCGGCGATCCGGCGAAGGTTAACCCCGTAGTTCCAACACAGTTGATTGTGGATCACTCATTAGCTGTAGAGCATGCTGGTTTTGAGAAAGACGCGTTTGAAAAAAACCGTGCAATTGAAGACAGACGTAACGACGACCGTTTCCACTTTATCAACTGGACAAAAACGGCATTTAAGAACGTGGATGTTATCCCCCCGGGTAACGGCATTATGCACCAAATCAACTTGGAGCGTATGTCGCCGGTTATTCAAGCTCGCGACGGCGTAGCCTTCCCTGACACGCTAGTAGGTACAGACAGCCATACGCCGCATGTTGATGCACTTGGTGTAATTGCCGTAGGCGTTGGCGGCCTTGAAGCGGAAAGCGTAATGTTGGGCCGCGCGTCTTACATGCGTTTGCCTGACATTGTAGGTGTTGAACTTACCGGCAAACCACAGCCTGGCATTACCGCAACCGACATTGTATTAGCGTTAACTGAATTTTTGCGTAAAGAGCGCGTAGTCTCCGCGTATCTTGAATTCTATGGTGAAGGTGCATCGCACCTAACGCTGGGCGACCGCGCAACCATTTCGAACATGACACCGGAATATGGCGCCACTGCAGCCATGTTCTACATTGACCAGCAAACTATTGATTACTTGCGCCTAACAGGACGTGAGGAAAAGCAAATTGCGCTAGTTGAGCAATATGCTAAGCACACAGGTTTATGGGCTGATGATTTAGAAACTGCCGAGTATGAGCGAGTGCTTACGTTCGACCTTTCTGCTGTTGGCCGTAACATGGCTGGCCCTTCTAACCCACACGCACGTTTACCTACCAGCGATTTAGAAAGTCGCGGTATAGCAGCGAAATGGACCGAGGAGGAAGGCAAAATGCCTGATGGCGCGGTTATTATCGCGGCTATCACAAGTTGTACCAATACATCTAACCCACGCAATGTAATTGCTGCAGGTTTACTTGCTCGAAATGCCAACGCGCGCGGTTTAACCCGTAAGCCGTGGGTTAAGAGCTCACTAGCACCAGGCTCTAAGGCCGTTAAGCTGTATCTTGAAGAAGCTAACCTGATGAGCGAGCTGGAAGATTTAGGCTTTGGCGTGGTTGCCTTTGCGTGTACTACCTGTAACGGTATGAGCGGCGCGCTAGACCCTAAAATTCAGCAAGAGATCATCGACCGCGATCTTTACTCAACAGCAGTATTGTCGGGTAACCGTAACTTCGACGGCCGTATTCACCCTTACGCAAAGCAAGCATTCTTAGCATCGCCACCACTGGTTGTAGCTTACGCCATCGCCGGTACCGTGCGCTTTGATATTGAAAAAGACGTATTGGGCACCGACAAAGAAGGCAACCCAGTAACGCTTAAAGACATTTGGCCAAGCGACGAAGAAATTGACGCTATTGTAGCGAAATCGGTGAAGCCAGAGCACTTCAGAAAAGTGTACGAGCCAATGTTCGACCTTAGCGTTGACTACGGAAAAGACATTAACCCGCTTTATGACTGGCGTGAAATGAGCACCTACATTCGTCGCCCGCCCTATTGGGAAGGCGCAATGGATGCTGAGCGCATCATGAAAGGTATGCGTCCACTGGCTATTTTGGGAGATAACATCACCACCGATCACTTGTCGCCTTCAAACGCTATTTTAGCCAGCAGCGCGGCAGGTGAATACCTCCACAAAATGGGCTTACCGGAAGAAGACTTTAACTCGTATGCCACACACCGTGGTGACCACTTAACCGCACAGCGCGCTACCCTTGCGAACCCGAAAGTGTTCAACGAGATGGTGCTGGAAAACGGTGAAGTGAAGCAAGGTTCACTGGCGCGCGTTGAGCCAGAAGGACAAGTTATGCGCATGTGGGAAGCTATTGAAACCTACATGAACCGCAGACAGCCGCTGATTATTGTTGCTGGTGCTGACTACGGTCAGGGTTCATCACGCGACTGGGCAGCCAAAGGCGTGCGCCTTGCCGGTGTTGAAGTGATTGTAGCTGAAGGTTTCGAGCGTATTCACCGTACTAACCTTATTGGTATGGGCGTATTACCCCTTGAGTTTAAACCGGGCACAACGCGTAAAACACTAGAGCTAGATGGCACAGAAACTTACGACGTTAGCGGCGAACCGTCACCAGGTGCAACGCTAACACTGGTAGTGAACCGTCAAAACGGCGAGCAATTAGAAGTACCGGTAACCTGTCGCTTAGACACAGCAGAAGAAGTCTCTATTTACAGCGCAGGCGGAGTATTACAGCGCTTCGCCAAGGACTTCTTAGAAGCTGAAGCTAGCTGATTGTGATAGGAAGACCTTTCAGTGGGAGGAGGTGGATTAGTATCAGCTAGTTTGGTTGGAAGCTGTTTGTGATTTGAAACCCTCCAGCCGCAAGGATGCGGCTGGGGAGCGCACATGGATGTGTTCACAGCGTGTTTCAAATCACGAACAACCTTACTTCTCTCCAGATAAAATGGTTTTTAGTTTAAGAGTGCGTTGAGGCACGGTTGAAACCTTCGGGGCGCATGGACGCGCCCCGAGAGCCTACAAGGATGTATTTACGGCGTGTTTCAACTGTGCCTCAACGCACTCATACCGACGAAAGGAAAAAACATGACAAAGTATGCGCCACAACTTCGAGTACCGGCTACCTACATGCGTGGCGGTACCAGTAAGGGTGTGTTTTTCAATTTAACCGATTTGCCAGAAGCCGCGCAAAAGCCAGGTCCGGCGCGCGATGCCCTGCTTCTGCGCGTAATTGGCAGCCCCGATCCGTACGGTAAACAAACCGACGGTATGGGCGGTGCTACATCAAGTACCAGCAAAACCGTTATCTTAAGCAAAAGTGAACGTGAAGGTTACGATGTCGACTACCTATTTGGTCAAGTAGCCATAGACAAGCCATTCGTAGACTGGAGTGGAAACTGCGGAAACCTAACGGCAGCCGTAGGCGCATTTGCGATAACCAATGGGCTAGTGGATAGAAGTAAATTACCAGAAAACGGCATTGCCACCGTCAACATTTGGCAAGCCAATATCAACAAAGCCATTATCGCTAAGGTGCCAATGACTAACGGGGAAGTACAGGAAACCGGCGACTTTGAACTAGACGGTGTCACCTTCCCTGCCGCAGAAGTAGAAGTTGCCTTTGTTGACCCAGCTGACGGTGAAGGGGCAATCTTCCCGACAGGACGATTAGTCGACACACTTGAAGTTCCAGGCGTAGGCTCACTTCAGGCGACCATGATAAACGCGGGTATTCCGACTATTTTCATCAACGCAGAAGATATTGGCTACACAGGCACTGAACTGCAGGATGATATAAACAGCGACTCCGAGGCGCTATCCAAGTTCGAAGCAATTCGTGCACACGGCGCGGTTCAGATGGGGCTCATCAATGATGTGGGTGAAGCTGCAAACAGGCAGCACACACCAAAAGTCGCGTTCGTTGCACCTCCAAGAGGTTACCAAGCTTCCAGTGGCAAAGATATTTTGGGTTCAGACATTGATGTATTGGTTCGCGCACTGTCTATGGGGAAGCTTCATCATGCTATGATGGGCACGGCAGCAGTCGCGATCGCAGCGGCTGCGGCGATACCCGGCACTCTTGTAAATATCGCAGCTGGCGGCGACGAAAGAGACTCAGTTACTTTTGGGCATCCATCAGGAACGCTAAGAGTAGGTGCTAAAGCGACGTTTGAAGATAACAAATGGCAAATTAAGCAAGCTGTAATGAGCAGAAGCGCACGTATTTTGATGGAAGGCTCCGTGCGTGTTCCCACTGAACAAAGTTAGTACAACGCAATATTATATAAGAATAAAATTATTTAGACATAAGTATAAAACGCCCTCTCTTTGAGGGCTTTTTTGTCTATAATTGGTTATTATCGAAGCCTAAGTGCCGAGAGTAGATCACATGTATAAAGTTCTTGTAGTAGAAGACAGTCTCACTGTCCGAAAGATTGTAAACAAACTTATTGAGGATAATCCTCACTTTACGTGTGATCTGTGCGAAGATCTTGCGGAAGCGAAAAGTGCTCTCGAGAGTGACACCGAATACTTGGCAGCCATCGTCGACTTAAACCTTCCCGACGCGCCCAACGGCGAGAGCGTTGAGCTTGCACTTTCCTACAACGTTCCAACCATCGTACTTACTGGAAATTTCGACGAATTTACCCGTGCTCAGTTACTCGATCAGGGCGTACTGGATTACATCACAAAAGAGTCTCGCTATTCATACCTTCAAGTGTCTAAACTTGTAGACCGTTTAAGAAAGAATCTCACTACCAAAGTGTTGGTGGTGGAAGATTCTAGAACGAGCCGAAATCACATTTGTTCATTACTTCGCAAATTCCAATTTCAGGTACATGAAGCGAACGATGGCTTAGAAGCGTTAGAAGAGCTTGATAATCACCGCGATATTAAAATGGTTATTGCCGATCACCGTATGCCCAATATGGACGGCTATGAACTAGTTAAAGCAATACGCCACGAAAAACGCATGCAAGACTTGGTATTTATCGGTTTATCGGCAAACGGCGACAGCGTGTTGACCTCTAAATTCATTAAAAGCGGCGCCAATGACTTCCTGTCCAAACCGTTTTATCACGAAGAATTCTACTGCAGAATTATGCAAAACCTTGAATCACAAGAAATGATTCAAACCATTAGAAATTCAGCAAACTTAGACCCGCTAACCAAGGTATACAATCGCCGTTTTCTCTACGAAAAAGCAGAGGAGTTATTTGCCAATAAAGCGTCGAGAAAGGATGTCATTGTGTCTATGATCGATGCTGACAACTTCAAAAGTGTAAACGATACCTACGGCCATAAAACGGGTGACATGTTATTGCAGGAATTTGCAGCATTGTTAAAAGATTACTTCCCCGACGATCTTATTGTGCGCTATGGGGGTGAAGAATTTACAGTGGTATCGGTAAGGCCACCTAAAGTGTATCTATCTGCGCTTTCAGCGTTTATGGATGCAGTGCGCTCTACTATTTTTACCAATCTCAAGTTCAATATCACGTGCAGTATCGGCGTATGTACCGAGGAACACAAGTGCTTGGAGTCGCAGTTAGAAGTGGCTGATGCGCGCTTATACGAAGCTAAGCACGCGGGCAAAGATCAGATTATTCTGAGAGACTCAGTCGCCAAAACAGTAGAGGCGTAAATCACTGAGTCTACTGCAGCCAACGCGGCATTAAGTAGCAAACAACGACCAATAAGCAAAAATAGCCAAGCAATAGGGTGGCAATCGGCTTATCAATCAGTAAGCGTCGTTGACCAGAGGTGGTGATCGTCGCTGTATCGTTTTCATCATTAGCTGACAAAACAGACAAGATAATAGCGGGTATCACTGTGCTCGCGAACCCCGTTACATTCCACCAAAACCAAAACACGTCCTCGACAAAAAATGCGAACGACAAATTAGTCAGCACGCCACACATCAGGCCGGTATTGACCTGTGTGGCATTTATCTTCTTCGTTAGCATGCCAAGTAGAAACACAGCCAAGACAGGACCAAAAAAAACAGAGCCCACTTTGTTCACCGCTTCTATTACGGTAGGCGCTATATCGCCAGCATTGAGCGAAAGCAGCAAAATAATCCCTCCCCAAAGCAAGCCCGCAAACTTAGCATGATTCAGGTAGCCTTCAGGTTTTGCGCGTTTCCGAGTGAGTTTGAAATAATCTTCAAGCGAAACAGCGGCAAGAGAGTTTATTGCTGAGCTCAGTGATGACATGGCTGCAGCAAGAATAGCGACCACAAGCAAGCCGATAAGCCCATGAGGTAAATAATTAAGAATAAAGACCGGCATAAGCCAGTCCGGATTATCTTTAGGAATTTGCGATAGCAAGTTGGCGTCGTTAAACGCTAGTGTGCCGACCACCAAGCCTGCTAAACAATATAGAAGTGTTATAGGGAACCTAAAAATGCCATTGGCTAACATCATCTTTTTAAGATCGCTTTCCGATTTCGCTGACAATGCCCTCTGTGCTTCTGATTGATCACAACCGTAGTATGAGGCGTAAAGGATCACGCCACCTAGCACCATAGGAAAAAAGCCGAAGCCGTCACCATCAAAACCCAGAGATGAAAAATTAAGGGTAGAGACCCGCTCGCTTGGAAGTAACTGTAGAAAGTGCTCCCAACCGCCTAATGCGTTAAGACCAAAAGCAATGCAGATAGCTGTGCCCAAAACGATGACAACCATTTGTACCGCGTCACCATATACAACTGCTTTCATGCCTCCTTGTAAGGAGTACAAAATGGTAATCACACCAATGAGTAATATTGCATGCGTGGATGAAACCTGCATGGTTCCTTGCAATATAATGGATAGCGCGTAAACCATTATGCCGGTAGCGAAGGCTCTGCTAAATTGAAATACAACACTGATACAAATACGGGTAGAGGTAGAGAAACGTCGCTCAAGATAGTCATAAATACTCACCACACCGCTTCGGTATAACGTAGGCAACACGGTAGTAATGAGTAAAAGCATGGCTAACGGAACTGCCAGTTCATAAGAGAGCCAAATCAGCCCTCCCCCCTCACGGAAGCCGACAAATGCAGGAGCGGAAATGAAACTGACCGCCGAGAGTTGCGTCGCCATCACTGAAAGTAACAGCGGTTTCCAACTTAAGCTTCTTCCAGCGAGAAAATAATCTTTCTTTGACTGCTGTCCACGCAAGCTAAAGCCGATGACGAGTAAAGTGATGAGGTAAATCGCGATGACACTGTAATCAAGAATATCCATATAGACGCAAGGTTAAGCAACTAAATACCTACCATTACATAAACTCGGTCTATTTGCATAAAAAACGTATAAAAAAGCAGCGTTCAAAGAAATAGTGTACGTTACATCCAAGACCTTCTGGTTGACTCCACCTCGAATAACACACTATCTGCTAGTTTATTAACGTAGTCTTCTGGTAGAAACGGCACAGTCACCGCCCCCGAAGCCAGTACAAACTTAACGGTGGCCTGTTTTCTTCGCTTCATAAACACGCTTTGCTTAACGATAACTTGCTGCGCTTTATAGGGCTCAAAGCATTGATAGTCGATGCCTATTCTACCTCGCCTTATATAAACGTACTTACTGTCGTAGGCTATACCCCATCGCCACCACCTAAGCGTGAGTAACAGCGATACCGCACTAAAGACAACGAGTGAACCTAGCATAATATCTAGATGGGATGACACAGCGCCAATAGTGAAAAAGGTAATAAAAGGCAACGTCCAGCCCGCAAGCAACCAAAAAGTAATAAATCGCTTACTAATGGTTTGATAATCTTGACCTCGCAGGTCACATCCTGGCATCACTTCTTGACTAAGCGCGAAGGCTTCATCTTCGGTTACCGATGGCACAATAAGCTTATTTGGCGACATCAGTTCTTGCATTTGCTGCCCAGCCGTTGAGTTCTGCTCAAAATACAAATTCACCCGCTTTAGTATTTTATCCAGCCAGTCTTGCTTCGCCGTAATCATTTGGATGCGTGAAGCTCGCATGCTGACTTCCAGTTTATTAAGCAAGCCGCTGCGACGGATATAGCGATCACCTGTTCGTGAAAGTGTATAGCCGTAAAAAGTGAAAAGCGCGCCACCAACACTCAGCAGTGCCACTAACGCCATAAGCATCATGAGAATGACAAAGGCATACAATCCAAATTGCCACCACGCAACCGTTTGTTCACCAACCAGCTGATTAAGCTGCAAGCCTTTATCGGCTAACCACTCTGAAACCAGACCGAACACATCGTCATAGAAAGGTGCCGCAGCACCCAGTATGATCCACACGCGATTGTTGGTGATACCGTGAATAATGATGTCTTTCACGGACCGTCGATTTAATACTTCTTCATTTGAATGGGAAGAATCTATCGCTTTAGTGCGCGTTCGTGGCGTGGGAAAAGACGAACTCTGCTCGTCGGATAAATCTTCATTTGGCAAACAATCCAGGTCACCCTCATCGTGCAGCGCTTTTTCATACAACACCTGCTTTTTGAGCGCTTCAGCATAATCTTCAGGAACCGCTACAATTTTAGCTTCTTCTTTCCCACTTCCTGCGGTATCAAGCACCACTAACGCGTACCCAAAAGGTCGGTAATAAAAAGGGCGTTCTATCTTAACGTTTTGAATACGCCACAAAGGCAAGTTGGTATAGCGGCGTTGGAACACGCCATGATGAATCTCAACGTGCTGGTTGTGCACGCGAAACTTGTACATTAAAAAGCTTATTACGCCGCTAACACTGGTAGATAGAAAAAGGATTCCAGCACCGATTAGTACTTCAGGCGACAGCAGGTTATCCCAAATATTGAACGATATGGCTAAGGCGGGAATGGTATAAATAAGCACTTGAGCCGAGTTGGTAAAATTGCGAATAGTAAAGTACAAAATAGAAATTAGAGAGAGGCGCTGCCACTCATCACCCGTTTCTACTTTAAGTTTCGGTTCTTCCATATTAGCATCTTGCCCATGGGACTTGAGCGCAGTATCTTCTTTCAGCTCTTTTGACTGATTAAGTGTAGGCGCTTGGTGTGAGGGCGTTTCTGATACCGTCATTAGCGTGCACCTATATCTTTATGAGCAAGAATGAACTCACGCAACTGCTCTGCCCTTTCAATGCTTAACCCAGGTATCTCAAACGTGTGCATTTCACCACCAGCCGAAAACACCTGAAGTGAGGCAAGACCCGCCCACCTGTCCAATGGACCGCGATTAACCTCTACATGCTGAACACGCAAAATAGGTTGGCACGAAAGTTTTCTAAAAATTAGCCCTGACTGCTTACTGATGTCTTGCTCTCGAATCGCATAAAATACGCGTACATCAGCAAAAAAGTGGTACAGCGCCCATAGAGAGCCTACAGCGACGATACCAGCAACAACATACGGGTAGGCTTGCAGCAGTCCTTCTGGCAATGACCAAAAGCTTTGGAATCGTAACGCAGAAGCAATACCGATTAGCACTAAGGCTATCAATCCAATGGAGAGGATATTTAGTGTCCGGTACTTTTTGGATATAGGAAGTAATGCGAGCGTTTGAAGTGAGGGAATTTCCTCAACACTGAGCTGATTATTCGAAAACACGGTTTCTTGTTGTGCGCTAATTGTCATCGCATTAATTCCTTTTACCACTGTATAAATAAGATCAGCCTGCCGCCTTTTTTTAAGGAGAGGCTTAGCTACTTAACTACTTAGCTACTTTGCTACTTAGCAACGCTGCTCTGAACGCTTTCTCTAGCGCAGTTTTTATAACAAAAAAGAGGGCAAGCCCTCTTTTTTACGTTTCCTATTAAAGAGCGCGTTATGCTAACTAGTCATCAACCTGCTGTTCATTCAGCCAATCGTGTAGTGCCTTCATGTCGTGCTGAACCGCCATTTGTAACTCTTCCACCCAATCATGCACGTTCTCCCACCATGTAGGGTGGTCGCCTTGCTGAATTTGATTAGCAATACGCTGTACACGAGCCAAACCAACAGAGCCAGCGGCGCCTTTAATTTTGTGAGCCTGTGAGCACACTTCTGACTTTTCGTCCGCACTTAAGCTTAGCTGCAGTATTTCCATGTATTCAGGCATTTTTTCTTGGAATACTTTAACGCTAGCGCGCACCATTTCATCCCCTATGGTATCAACTAACATCTGTAACAAGTCCATATCTAAAATGTTACTTAATGTTTTGTTAGGTTCAGGGCGCTCTACTTCGCCATCAATTTCAAGCGGTGCAGGTGGTGCATGGAACAGCTCGTTAAACACCTCGATAACGCGAGATTTTTTAATCGGCTTAGCAATAACGTCATCCATACCGTTTTCTAAGTATTCATCACGCTTTTTAATGACGTTTGCCGTTAGCGCCACGATGGGCGTTTGCATAACCAGATCTTCTTCAATAATCGTACTTGCCACATCGAATCCGGTCATGTCAGGCAATTGAATATCAAGCAAGATAAGGTCGTATTGGTTTTCCCTGACTTTGTCTATGGCTTCTTGACCGGTCATTGCTACATCGACTTTCTGGCCAAGCTTCTCGAGCAAGGCTTTAGCGACCATGACGTTCAATTCAATATCTTCTACTAACAAGATATTGAGCCCTGTCACTTGAAGCTGCGCGACTTTCATCGGGCTATTAGAAATTTGAACTGGCAACACAATTTCAAAACGGGTGCCTTTACCCACTTTACTTGAAACGTGAATTTCACCTTTCATCAAGTCGACCATTTGCTTACAAATTGCCAATCCAATACCGGTACCTGTGGCCGATTGGTGGTCAGGGTGATCAACCTGATAGTACATGGCAAAAATCTTATCAATTTCGCTTTCAGGAATACCTACGCCCGTGTCTTCAATCACAAATGTTACATACGCCTTATCACCATCAGGTTTCGTCGATGAAACCGTTAGACTTACGTGACCTTTTTGTGTGAACTTCACTGCGTTAAACAGGATGTTCCATAATATCTGACGAAGGCGCGTACCATCTATTTCAACAAGACGGGGAAGCGGCTCGTTAATTGTCGTTTTAAGCTCTAGCTGTTTGTCGGCTGCAAGTAAACGAATAATGCTGCTAAGTTCTTCGGTAAAGTCTTTCAACGATATGGTTTTTAGACTCAGCTCAAGCTTATCTCTGTCTAACTTATCAAGGTCGATAATATCGTTAAAAATATTACCTAATGTTATAGCGCTGGCGTATATCGTACTTACCCAGTTAAATTGTTCTTCACTCAACTCCGTATCACGCAGCATACGGCTTAAGCCCACAATACCGTTTAGCGGTGTGCGTAGCTCATGACTTATGGTTGCGATAAAGCGAGTTTTGTCGGTACTTGCTTTTGCAGCAGCATTTTCAGCTTGCTTACGCTCAGTCATGTCTCGACCGAACGACAACAAGCCAAGGCGATTACCGTCTTTATCGAAGAAAGGTACACGCTTCATTTCGAAGTAACGACGACGTCCATCAGCAAAGCGAAGCCACAGCTCTTCTGTGATACTGGCGTTGGTTTCTAGAACTTCGTGATCACTCGCTACAATTTGGCGGGCAAGCTCTTCCTCATATACGTCTTTTGGCGTTAAGCCAAGCAGCTCTTGCTCGGTTTTGCCCGTCATAAGCTCCGCTATACGGTTACAACCAGCAAACCTGCCTTCTTCATTTCGGTAATATATTAAGTCTGGTGAGGCATCGATGATTGAACGTAACAAGGTTGATAAGCGGCGTGCTTGTGCTTCTTGTTCTGATTTATCCTGAATTTCTTTTTCTAAGTCTTTAAACAGCGCCTCACGCTCTTCTTGTGCTTGCTTGCGCTGCTCTATCTCGTGATTAAGCTGTCTGATGTTGCTTTGAAGTTCGCGGTTAAGAAAGACATCTTCTTCACGCAAACTTTCCAACTGGCTTACCACTTCCTTTAAGTTGGTACGTGAGTTTTCTAATTGCTTGATTAACTCACTAAAGAAATAAAGTACCCAAGGCGCAGATAACATGGTCAGTACTACAGCACTGATGAAGTCATCGGGCTGAACCTGGCTTCCCATGCTCACGCGAATTACGTATGAGCCCCCTAGCGTAAACACAAGCGAAAGAACAACAAACAATATGCTGAGCTTTAGAGTGCCAAAACGCTGAACAAATTGGGCAAAGCGAATTGCCCAAGAATCGTTTGGTGAATCTGAATGCATGTACGTCTAATTTAAGCTTATTTTGCGGTTATCCTATCAGGCTTTCCTCTTTTCGGGAATGCGGTTTGTCAAAGCATAACTCTGTGGCCCTGCTCAGAATTAGGATTTGAAAGGCGACTTTTCAGTAATTTCATTAATGTATTTGGTATTCACCCATCCTACCTTCGTGTAAGACACTTTCGCCCACTCCCCTCGCTTTTCCAGTATTTTTAGCACTTCGCCCTTATTCAAACCGTTCTCGACAGTTGGGTACGAAACATCTGGCCCTTTTCTCACATTCAGCGAATTGGCACTTACATTGGCCACCCGCTTTACAGGGCTAGCGAGATCCCGCTGAATTTGATCATGCGCCTCTCGCTGTGAATTCGAATCACTTGACTCAGTTGCCCACCTTTCACTATCACTTTGCAAAACAGCGGCTTTGAGTCTTTGAAGGGGAAAAGCGGGGCCAGGATCGACCTTTCGTGACGGCGCTATTTCTTCATGCCCGACGATAGTAGAGATGTTATAGTGGCTACACAGCGATAGCGTCCTAACAATTTGTACGTCGGTGTACTTGTGCCAATAGCCCATAGACTGTTGGTTAATGTGCTGGGCAGCTAATACTTCATTCTCGCCAAAAATTTCGCCAAACCAACTTTCAAAAGTGCCGTCTCCTCTAGCCTTAAGCTGGCCGGCATTGTCTAATTCAATGCCGATAGAGTACTGATTCAAGCCACTACGCCCCTCGTAATAACTTTCTCCTGCGTGCCACGCTATTTTATCGGTCGGAAGCATTTGAACAATGTCACCATTGCGTCCAACGGCAAAATGAGCTGACACACCGCTATCGGCATTGGTCAAGACATTCACCGAAGATGAAAGGCTACTACCGGCGGTAAAATGAATAACAATAGTATCGGGAGATCCAGATTGAAAACGCCCAGATGTATTAGGAGAAAGCCTGAAGGTGATATTGTCGCCAGTTAGAATATGATCATCTATACTAAATATAGGCAGTGGTGAAGCATGTAGTGTATTCATACAATAATCCTTATTGTCTTAACAGCACGCCACCACAGTGAATTTTTATTCTTCGCCTTTCACATAAGCGTACACTCAATTCCCACACAGGGCTCTCTATCAACATCCTTCAGCGCACCACGAGCCTTACCTGTGGTTAATTTTCAACCAATATAGCAAACTACTTATATTAGTGGAACCATAGCTTTACAAATTAATAAAAATACACCGCAAACCGCTACTGACAACATAAAACATCAATTTCAAAGCATATTTATTCATTAATAAAACGCAAATGAGAAGTAATATCATTTATAAGGGGTGAGTTATTCACTTTGCAATACTGATAACATTTTTGTTACAAACATAAATGACGACACGTAAGCAACTGATTAATAAACATTTAATTATATTTATACTAATTCACTATAAAGCTTATACTTTTAGCGTTTGATTTTAGTTTTTAATGTGGGTATTTTGTACGGCCCGCATCGCAATAATGCATAAAAATGCGGAAACGACTGGAATCCTCTAATAATAAAATAACGACAAGAAAGGCGCACGCCGCGAGCAATACCGCTCGCAGGCATAAAAGACGTCTAATAATGTTGTGATACGCAAACCTAGGCGCATCTACACGCAACGCATACCTTGCCCAGTCAAAAGGTTGAAGGAGTTAAGAGATGAGTTTATATAATCCCAATGATTCCCGGGACAACTGTGGGTTTGGCTTAATCGCTCACACTCATGGGGAAGCCAGTCATGAATTGGTAACTACTGCAATACACGGTCTTGACCGTATGCAGCATCGTGGCGGTATCGCCGCCGACGGGAAAACCGGTGACGGCTGTGGTTTATTACTACAGAAACCGGATGCGTTCTTCCATGCAATCGCCGAAGAAAATGGCTGGAAACTCAGCAAAAAATACGGCGTGGGCATGATTTTCTTAAGTCAGGACCCGGTACTTGCGCAAGCCGCGCGTGAAGTACTTAATGAAGAACTAGAAAAAGAAACACTTTCAGTAGTGGGTTGGCGCGAAGTGCCTGTCGACCACTCAGTACTGGGTGAATTAGCGCTAACGGGTGTTCCACAAATTGAACAGGTATTTGTGAACGCGCCAGCAGGTTGGAGAAAACGCGACCTTGAGCGTCGTTTGTATATGATCCGCCGCCGCGCTGAGAAACGTCTTGAGAAAGATCCCGATTTTTACGTAGCTTGTTTGTCAGGCTTGGTAACGATCTACAAAGGCTTGGTAATGCCAAAAGACTTACCTGCCTTTTATCACGATCTTGCCGATGAGCGTATGCAAAGCGCAATTTGCGTTTTCCACCAACGCTTTTCAACAAATACACTACCACGCTGGCCGCTTGCTCAGCCTTTCCGCTTCCTTGCGCACAACGGTGAGATTAACACCATTAAAGGAAACCGCGACTGGGCCATGGCACGTGCTGCTAAATTCGCAACGCCACTTATTCCAGATCTTAAAGATGCAGCCCCTTTCGTTAATACTGAAGGATCAGACTCATCCTCGCTGGATAACATGCTGGAGCTATTCTTAGCCGGCGGTATGGATTTATTCCGTGCTATGCGGTTACTTGTTCCACCCGCCTATCAAAACAACAAGACCATGGACGATGATCTTCGTGCATTTTACGAGTTTAACTCTATGCACATGGAACCATGGGACGGCCCAGCGGGTATCGTTTTGACTAACGGTCGCCACGTTGCCTGTAACCTTGATAGAAATGGTCTACGTCCTGCTCGTTACGTTATTACTAAGAACGGTTTCATTACCCTAGCCTCAGAAGTAGGTATCTGGGATTACGAGCAAGCTGACGTAATTGAAAAAGGCCGTGTAGGCCCAGGTGAAATGCTTGCTGTAGACACATACACAGGCAAAATCTGGCGCTCTACTGAAATTGATGAAGACTTAAAAGCACGTCACCCTTATAAAGAGTGGCTAGATAAGCATATTCGTCGACTTACACCAATTGAAAAGCTTGATGCGTCATTAATTGGTAAACGCGTGTTTGACGACGATGCCATGGCGGTGTACCACAAGCTACACGCCTACAGCTATGAAGAAATTCAACAAGTTGTAAAAGTACTCGCGAAAGACGGTCAAGAAGCTGTTGGTTCAATGGGTGATGACACGCCAATGGCGGTTATGTCCTCGCGCCAACGTACGGTTTACGACTATTTCCGTCAGCAATTCGCACAGGTTACTAACCCGCCTATCGACCCGCTACGTGAAAACCACGTTATGTCGTTGGCAACCTGTATTGGCCGCGAGCAAAACGTATTTAGCGAAACCTCAGGTTACGCTGACCGCGTATTGTTTGACTCGCCAGTGCTAATGTATACCGACCTTAAGCAACTGCGCGAATTTAACCCAGACAACTACTACTCAGAAGTCGTTGAGCTTCAATATGCGCCGCAAGAAGGTTTGAAGAAAGCCATCGAGCGCGTGTGTAACGAAGTCGAGATGCTGGTTAAAAACAAGCGTGCTGCGTTCGTTATTCTGTCTGACAGAAACATTAAACAAAATCGCTTGGTTATCCCTGCAGCGATGGCAGTTGGTGCGGTACAACGTCGCTTAGTTGAAAAGTCATTACGCTGCGATGCTAACGTTGTTGTTGAGACAGCAAGTGCCCGCGATCCACACCATTTCGCGGTGTTGATTGGCTTAGGTGCCACTGCGGTTTACCCATTCCTAGCATATGAAACTATTGAGCAGCTTTGTGAAAAAGGCGAGCTAGATATTTCTCCTATGCAGGCCACGTTGAACTACCGTAAGGGTATCAACAAAGGCTTGTACAAGATCA
This sequence comes from Alteromonas sp. DY56-G5, assembly GCF_041414725.1. Lineage (NCBI taxonomy): Bacteria > Pseudomonadati > Pseudomonadota > Gammaproteobacteria > Alteromonadales > Alteromonadaceae > Alteromonas > Alteromonas sp. DY56-G5. Next base: position 37,651 of record NZ_JANHZQ010000011.1, read on the forward strand.
TGTCGAAAATGGGTATTAGCACTGTTGCTAGCTACCGTAGCTCTAAACTGTTTGAAGCAGTGGGTATTAACAACGAAGTGATGAAGTTATGCTTTAAAGGTGTGACCTCACGCATTCAAGGTGCGGGCTTCGATGATTTCCAGCAAGATCTTATCAACCTAAACCGTATTGCTTGGCTTAAGCGTAAATCTGTCGATCACGGCGGCTTGCTTAAATACGTGCACGGTGGCGAATATCACGCCTATAACCCAGACGTAGTCAGTACGCTTCAAAAGGCTGTGGTGTCTGGTAACTACGACGACTACCAGCAATATGCAAAGCTTGTTAACGAGCGTGCGCCTGCGCACATTCGCGACTTGCTAGCTATAAACCCTGATTGCGACCCTATTGATATTAGTAAAGTAGAAGCACCGGAAAACTTATTCCCACGCTTTGATACTGCGGCAATGTCAATTGGTGCACTAAGCCCTGAAGCGCACGAAGCACTAGCAATTGCCATGAACCGCCTGGGCGGTCAGTCTAACTCTGGGGAAGGTGGCGAACACCCTTCTCGCTTTGGAACTGAAAAGAACTCTAAAATTAAGCAGGTGGCTTCAGGTCGCTTTGGTGTAACGCCTCACTATTTGGTTAACGCAAACGTTATTCAAATTAAAGTGGCGCAGGGAGCAAAACCGGGTGAAGGCGGTCAGCTTCCTGGCGATAAGGTAAATAAATACATCGCACAGCTACGTTTCTCTGTGCCGGGTGTAACCCTTATTTCACCACCACCACACCACGATATTTACTCAATTGAAGATTTGGCACAGCTAATTTTCGATTTGAAACAGGTTAATCCAACGGCACTTATATCCGTTAAGCTAGTATCTGAGCCGGGTGTTGGCACCATTGCAACAGGTGTAGCGAAAGCCTATGCCGACCTTATCACCGTTTCAGGTTACGACGGCGGTACAGGTGCAAGCCCGCTAACATCAGTTAAATATGCGGGTAGTCCGTTCGAGCTTGGCTTATCTGAAACTCAGCAAGCACTTATTGAAAACGGCTTACGTCATAAAGTACGCGTTCAAACCGACGGCGGGTTGAAAACAGGCTTAGACGTAGTAAAAGCCGGTATTTTAGGTGCTGAGAGCTTTGGTTTTGGTACAGGTCCAATGGTGGCTTTAGGCTGTAAATATTTGCGTATTTGCCACTTGAACAACTGTGCGACCGGTGTTGCGACGCAGGATCAAAAACTGCGTGACGACCACTTCATTGGCTTACCTGATATGGTAATGAACTACTTCAAGTTTATTGCTCAAGAAGTGCGTGAAATCATGGCGTCTATGGGTATTGCTAAGTTCGACGACCTTGTTGGTCGCACAGAGCTACTTAAAGTTTTAGATGGCATTACCGCTAAGCAAAACCGTTTAGATTTGTCTCCGTTGCTAGCGCAGCCTAAAGCAGGCGACCATACGCGCTTATTCTGCTCACAAACGACCAACGCACCTATCGATAAAGGTGAATTGAACGCGCAGATGCTTAAAGACGGCCAGCAAGCGGTTGTTGACGGTAAATCTATTACCCTTAAATACCCAATCCGCAATACGGATCGCTCTGTCGGCGCATTGCTATCAGGTGAAATCGCTAAACACCACGGTAACCACGACTTTGAAGATACACCTATCAAAGTTGAACTTACCGGTACAGCGGGTCAGAGCTTCGGTGTGTGGAACGCTGGCGGCCTGCATATGCACCTTGAAGGTGATGCCAACGATTATGTAGGTAAAGGGATGACCGGCGGTAAGCTTGTTATTCACCCACCACGCAATATCTCTTACGACGCCCACGACAGCGCCATTATGGGTAACACCTGCCTTTACGGTGCAACAGGCGGTAAGCTGTTTGCTGCTGGCCGTGCTGGCGAGCGCTTTGGCGTACGTAACTCTGGTGCTATTGCGGTAGTTGAAGGCATTGGCGATAACGGCTGTGAATATATGACAGGCGGTATCGTGGCTGTACTTGGTCCGGTTGGTGTTAACTTCGGTGCAGGTATGACTGGTGGTTTTGCTTATCTTATGGATGATGGCGACGACCTTGATAACCGTGTAAATGCGGAACTGGTCGATGTAATGCCAATTGAAGATAAAGCGATTCTTGCTGAGCACTTACGTGGCTTAATTAATCAGCATTACGAAGAAACAGGAAGCGAGCACTCGTTGTCGTTGCTTACTGACTTCGCCGCAACGCTGAAACGCTTCAAGCTTATTAAGCCAAAAACCAGTGATGTGAAAAACTTGCTTGGTCACATCAGTCGTTCAAGTGCTGAATTACGCATTCAGGCTCAGTAGGAGGATTTAGTTTATGGCAAAGAACGTATATCAATTTGTCGATGTTGAACGTATCGATCCGCCGAAAAAGCCGATCATGGTACGTAAACAAGAGTTCGCGGAAATTTATCAACCGCTGAGCCAATCTCAAACCGAAGGCCAAGCAGATCGCTGCTTGGACTGCGGTAACCCATACTGTGAATGGAAGTGTCCTGTACACAACTATATTCCACAATGGTTAAGCTTGGCGAACGAAGGCCGTATTTTGGAAGCTGCGGAACTCTCTCATAAAACCAACAGTTTGCCGGAAGTATGCGGCCGCGTATGTCCACAGGACAGACTGTGCGAAGGTGCATGTACACTGAATGACGATTTTGGCGCTGTGACTATCGGTAGTATTGAGAAGTACATTACCGATACAGCATTCAAAATGGGCTGGCGCCCAGATATGTCTGACGTGGTATGGACCGACAAGAAAGTGGCGATTGTAGGTGCAGGCCCAGCTGGTCTTGCATGTGCTGATATCCTGGTTCGTAACGGCGTTAAACCTGTTGTTTACGACAAATACGAAGAAATTGGTGGCCTACTTACATTTGGTATCCCGTCTTTTAAATTAGAGAAAGACGTGATCAAGCTACGCCGCCAAATCTTTACCGAGATGGGTGTTGAGTTCGTACTTAACACTGAAATTGGTAAAGACATACAGTTCCAGGATTTGCTTGATAAATACGATGCTGTTTTCTTAGGCATGGGTACGTACAAGTCGATGCAAGGTGGTTTCGATAACGAAGAAGTTGAAGGCGTTCACGAAGCCTTACCTTTCCTTATCGCCAACACCAATCGCGTAATGGGCCTTGAAAAAGATCCTGCTGATTACATTGATATGAAAGGCAAGCGCGTAGTAGTACTAGGTGGTGGTGATACCACGATGGACTGTGTTCGCACGTCAATCCGCCAAGGCGCTGCCCAAGTTACCTGTGCATACCGCCGTGACGAAGAAAGCATGCCAGGCTCTCGCCGCGAAGTTGTTAATGCGAAAGAAGAAGGGGTTGAGTTTAAATTCAATCTTCAGCCTCTAGACATTGCAGTAGATGAAAACGGTAAGGCATGTGGTGTTAAGCTGGTTAAAACCGAAATGGGGCCACCGGATGCCAATGGTCGCCGCCGCCCTGTTGAAGTGGAAGGTTCAGAGCACGTACTAGAAGCAGACGCGGTAATTATCGCCTTCGGCTTCCAGCCCAGCCCTGCGCCATGGTTTGCTGACTTCGGCATTATGCTTGATGAAAAAGGTCGCGTACGCGCGCCATCTGCTGGCAAATTTGCTTACCAGACCTCTCACCCGCAAGTCTTTGCCGGTGGCGATATGGTACGTGGTAGTGACTTGGTTGTTACTGCTATCGACGAAGGCCGTAAAGCTGCCGAAGGTATTATGGATTACATAGGCGTTTAACCGTCGCTCTCAAGTCGCTTTATAAAAAGCTCGATAGTTCTGCTATCGAGCTTTTTTATTTAAAACTAAAGAGATACGATTTACATTAGATAGAATAATTGAATAAAGAGATGACATCATGAGATTGCGGACAGGGCTACTTTACGGGTTATTTTTAGTTTCCGTTTCATATTGCGCCCAGGCAGAGGAAAGTAACGCACTTACCACTCACTCGGCTAAAGCTGTGTTCGCAGACTACTTGGAATATCTCACGCTACCCAACGTTGCAACGCAATCAGCAACTGATATAGAAAAGGTTGCGCGTTGGACGGCAACGAAATACAGCGAGTATGGTTTTAATACTCAGCTGCTGGAAAACAACGGCATGCCGATGCTGTATGCTGATTACATGCTAGCTGGGAAAAATGCCCCTACCCTGCTTTTTTATGCACATATGGATGGTCAACCGGTTAACGCTGAGTTGTGGGAACAAGACAGCCCTTGGCAGCCCGTTCTAAAAATCGAAGAAAATGACAGCTGGGTTGAAAAACCACTCTCTTTACTCGATAAAGACTATGACCCTAATTGGCGTATTTTTGCGCGCTCGGCATCTGACGACAAAGCCCCAATTATGATGTTACTAGCAGCCATAAACTCACTTTCGACGAATAAGGTGACGCCATCAGTTAATATCAAAGTGCTCCTTGATTCAAACGAGGAAGGTGGCTCTCCTACCCTCGCAAAAGTGATAGAAAAAAACAAAGCGCAGCTTTCTGCAGATGCCGTAGTAATGTTAGACGGTCCCATGCATCCATCCAACGCTTCTACCGTAGTTTTCGGTCATCGCGGTGCGACACTGGTTAAGCTCACTGTTTTCGGACCAAACTCTGATAGCCATAGTGGGCACTTTGGCAACTACATTCAAAACCCCGCTTTTTTGCTCTCAACACTCTTAGCAGGGATGAAAAATGAAAATGGCAAGGTGACTATTCCTAATTATTACGGAGACGCTCCTTTGTCAGAAGAAACAAAACAGGTGCTTCGAGACATTCCTATTGATGAAACTGCACTATTGGCACGCCTTGGGGTAGCAAAGTCAGAGTCTGTAGGTAGCAACTACTATGAATCCATTAGTCTTCCGTCTCTAAATATCAATGGATTGAGCGCTGCAAGCACAACAGCAGTAAGGACAATCATTCCGGCTAGCGCTACAGCGTCCATCGATATTAGAACTACAAAAGAGGCTCACTCGTCCAGACAAGTTAAGCTGTTAAAAGACTATATAACAGCTAAGGGATATCACATTGTGGACGAATTGCCATCAAAAGAAACCCGTCTAAAGCATGAAAAACTCATTCTTATAGAAGTTAGCCCCGGCACTGCAGCACTACAAACGTCCCTCGATGAGCCAGTTGGTCTATGGGCGCAAAAGGCACTAGAATCTGTAAGCGATGAGAAGGTTGTAGTTATTCCAATGATGGGGGGTACTGTTCCAACCGCACCGCTAGTAAACAGTATAGAGAAGCCGGTAATTCTTATTCCATTAGTCAATGCTGATAACAATCAACACGCCCCTAATGAAAACTTACGTATAGGCAACTTTTACAGTGGAACAAATGCGCTGTATCAATTACTGACCACGCCTTATGACCAGTAATAGAGTTGTAGTGATGAAGTGATGCTTTAAACCAAAACTTATACGAAAAACCTCACTAATATACGTTAATAGACCAAGGTTTAGTTGAAGCGCGAGAGTTACGACTCTACTATCGTTTAAGCAATTAAAGACATCGCACATCGGGTGAAGAATCTATCTATGCAGCATTTAAACATTAAGAAACTTACATTTTGTCTAACACTGGCGATAGCAGCGAGCAATGCCAGCTTAGCTGATACCATTGCTGTTGACGCTTCATTAAATGCGCAAGTTAACAACCAAACTAAGAAACAAAGCGTCAACTCTTCACCTAGTAAGCCAAGCATCAGGTCTTGCCCTTCTGATTTTCAGCAAGTTAAGATTTCTGATGATGCAAGACAATGCCAAGCATTTGACGAAAGCAAGACAGCAGTAATGGTTTACCACTCTCCTCGCTCCCCGAGTGAATTACTGAATGTTTACCAAACGGCGCACCCCGCTTTAAAAACTCACACGCCAGTTAGCGGCCGCACGTTGTTATCCTCAGAAGATAAAGGGGTCAGGGTAATAATCAGCCCAGATAATACTGGCTCTCAAGTGGATATTCTTGTTACATCCACAACAAAATAAGCCCTTTTAGCAAGACAACTACGAAATCTACTCATGTTGGCATCTGCTTTGCAAAATCATCAATAACTACTCCACGGTAACAGTGAGTGTCATTTTTATGACGCTCAAACTGCAAACGGAGCCCAAGCTTTTTTCGATATAAATACTTTAGCGGGCTTCTTTATTATGCATTCCGTGGGCTTTAACTATTGATATTTGCGAGGGTTACGATGGAATTGGCAATTATTCTAATGATGTTACTTATTGTCGTTGCACTGGGTGCCATAAAGTTGTCAGACGGCGGTGTCGCATTTCCATTTAGGCGAAAGCCGCAATTGTTCACCCCCGTTGAGCACTCTTTTTTAAACCTTATCGAACAGGCTATGGGAAGAGAGTTTCGCATAGTGTGCCGTGTGCGTCTTAACGATTTAGTGGCGGTTCGCCAGTCTGCAAATAAAAAGACGGCAAGCCAAGCCATCAGCAGAGCTTCTAGCAGACAGCTCGACTTTGTATTAGTAGATAAACACGACATGAGTCCTGTTCTTGCTATCGACTTAGTTCATAGCCAAGGCAAAGATGGTTATAAATCACAAAAAGACTGGTTTGTAACCGGAGCACTTGATGCTGCCGGCCTTCCTCATGCAAGAATTAAAGTGAAATCTGGTTATACCGTTGACGATATTCGCGAGTGTTTGGAAAACAAACTCATTCCTTATCGCCGTTTACAGCAAAAAATGGCACAGCTGCCAACGCATAATCCAGAGCCACCAAAGCGCCCGACTCGCCCAGTGCGTTCAAGCAGACCAGCTGCAGCTTAAGACATAACCCCACTTCCCCTGGCCTTTGTTGCTTTGCTATTTTCTTACTCTCAAATAGCGGTAACAGAGGCATTTTTCTGTCAGTTTGCCCGTTTTCCTTATACAATTAACGCTTTCAGCAGCGTATTCACGCGTTAAACTCCCTCAACACCGTCGGTAAAGTTATGAAAAAAATTGGTATTTTAGGTGCAATGGACGAAGAAGTTGCGCTACTTAAAGCGTCACTTTGGAATGTAAAAGAAACCCAGTGGAAGCACCTGACGTTTTACGAAGGTACACTTAACGACATAGAAGTGGTGCTAGTAAAATGCGGTATTGGTAAAGTGGCTGCAGCAATTGCTACTACTGTACTTATCGAACAGTACGCCCCTGATGCTGTTGTCAATACCGGTTCTGCCGGAGGTTTCGACAAGAATCTAAACATCGGTGATTTAGTGATCGCCAGTCACGTTATTCACCATGATGCCGATTTAACCCATTTTGGCTACAAGCTCGGTCAATGCGCAGGTATGCCTGAAGATTTCCGTTGCGATACAAGGTTAATGGAAGCCGCTCGTAGTGCTGCCACAGGCATTACGTCGCTTCAGTCGACAACAGGTTTAATCTGTACGGGCGATGCGTTTATCGGTAGCGACGAAGCTGTAGCAGAACTGCGTGAAAACTTCCCAGACATGAAAGCGGTTGAGATGGAAGGTGCAGCTATAGGTCAAACTTGCCATATGCTCGACACGCCTTTTCTTGTCATTCGTTCATTGTCGGATATTGCAGGAAAAACGTCGTCAGTGAGCTTTAAAGAGTATCTAGACACTGCCGCTAAACACTCAGCACAATTAGTTATGGCAATGATTAAGGCTCTCGCAAAATAAGATGACAGAGGTAATTAGCGACCCGCAATACCAGTCGCTATTCGTACTTTGGCTGGCTATCGCCGTTGACGCATTATGGCGCTGGCCCCAAAGTACTCATCCATTAACGCTCATGCGCTACCTCGTTCAGCAAATGGGGCGCAAAGTGGTGCCCTCTCGCGAATACGGTAGGTCTCAGCACTATATTTCAGGCTCATTAGCCGCCCTAGTTCTTCTTGCGCCATTGGTAGTATGTGTTGCCATCTTGGTGTACATGGCCCAATACCCCGTATTCTTTGAGGCGATTATTCTTGTCGCACTGCTCGATTACGGTTACCAGCGTCAACAGTACAAAAAAGTGCTGGCGAGTGTGGGAAGAAATAAAAAATCCCTCGCACGTGAAATGGCGCAAACCATTACCGCACGTCAATGCGCTTCACTTTCCGATATAGGAATTGCCAAAGCCGCGATAGAATCGCTTTGGCTGAAGTTTCTTTATCTTTATTGCGGCGTTATTTTCTACTTTGTAGTGGCAGGCCCCATAGGCGCACTCATTTATCGATTGCTTTTGCTCACATCTTGGCAGTGGCATTACCGAACCCCTGCAATGACTTTCTTTGCCAAACCCGTACGTAACCTTGTTTACTTACTTAATATGCCGCCCGCGGTCATTGGTGGTCTAGCAACACTACTGGTCAGCCATCCTATTAAAGGGTTTCGCGCCATAAAGCGCTCCCCAGTGAAAGATAAAACGTCGCTACTGCTTGCGCTTATGGGCGGTGTGCTTGATATTAAACTCGGCGGACCAGCAATTTATGCCAACAAGAAGATTCGATACACCCGCGTGGGAGGCGCTAACGAGGTAAAGTACTCTCACATGTTGACAGCCAAAAATACGGTCACTCATGCCATGATTGCGGTTAGCGCCTTCGCATCGTTAGCTATGCTGGCAATGGCCGTAGCCCAATGAAAACAGCAGTTATGATGAAAACCATTTTTTTTGTAATTTTAAGCTATTTACCTCTTCTCACATTTGCTAACTCAGAATCAGATGCCGAGACAAAGCACCTAGCTCATTCAGATCAATTTGCTTCTGCCGATGTTGCACCAAGCTCGGAATCAAGCGCCTTATCAAATTCCGTCGAGCTAAAGATAGTCAGCCTTGCGCCCCACCTTACCGAATGGGCATTTAGTTTGGGCTTAGGCCCTAACCTTGTAGGTGTAAGCGACTATAGCGACTATCCTGACGCCGCGAAAAATATTAAGCGGGTGGCGGATTTTCAAGGTGCCGATATCGCTACCATTGTGGCGTTAGAACCTGATTTAATTCTTGCATGGGATGGAGGCAATAAGCCGCAAGATATCCATAAGCTTTCCTCGATGGGTCTAAACGTATTTAGCAGCAAGGTCGAAAATATCACTGATATAGCCAGCGAAATTAAAAGGCTTGGGGCACTTACAAATACGCAAAAGCAGGCGACCCAGCTCTCCAATGATTTTCTCAACGAACTAGCCGAACTTCGAAGTAAATACGACAAATCCTCGCTTATACCAATATTTTATTATTCGTGGACTGCTCCACTTATGACCATCGGTCCCAACGCGTGGGGTAACCAACTGCTGAATGTGTGTGGTGCTCAAACATTATTTGCAGACAGTCCTGTAGACTATCCTCAAGTCGCATTAAAAGATGTACTCACTCGCCAACCTCATGCACTCATTGCGGCATCTAAAAGTACGCATTCAGAACTTGAGGTATTCTGGCGTGATCATCGCTCTTTCCTCAAAGCCCCCTTAATTGTTGTGGATCCAGACGTCACCAGTCGGTTTTCATTGCGATTAATAAATGAACTAAAAGTACTCTGTAAAGGTATTAAAGAAAGCGCATAAGCGTTATACTTAAGTCTAGACCTGCTGGGCTGTTTTCAATTGATACACACCGACTTGGCTCAATTTAAGCGCCTTTGTGTAACAGAATAAGAGCAGGTTCTAATCTTCTATAAAAAGGTAAGAGTTTTTATTCATGCGGATTGTTGTTGCGGGTTTTCTAGTTGTTATCAGTGTTGCATTGTTTGTGTCGCTTCAGTGCACAGCGAAAGCGACCGCGCAAGCCTCTGTTGCCGCATCACCATACCTTATCGAGCGAGTTGCAAACAACGACTGGCTCCTTATTGATGTTCGCTCTCCGCAAGAATTCGCCGATGGTCACATTCCTGGCGCAGTAAATATGCCCCATGAAAATATCAATGACTACCTTAGCGAATTAGAAGGCCACAAAAACAAGCCTATTATCATTTATTGTCGTTCAGGCAGAAGAGCCAAACTGGCAATGAAAGTATTGGAAGAACTCGATTTTTCTGAAGTCATGCATTTAGAAGGCGATATGTTAGGCTGGAGTGCCGCTGGCATGACAGTTGACCGAATGTAGACTCAATATTCCGCCTTCTCCTTCGTATTAGTCTTTGGCACTAAAGATGTTGTAAGTTCAACCTCTTGGCTGATTACTGTGTGTAACTGAGCCCCTGTGATACACTCTTTTTACTCGACGATTGTATGAAACACCCATGAAAATAGATATTGCTACTCCGGCCATGTTATTTCCGGCGATTTCTTTATTGCTTCTAGCCTATACCAATCGCTTTTTAACGCTTGCAACTATTATCCGAAACTTTTCAAAAGAAGAGAGAGATGATAATACTCAAGCACAAATAAAAAACCTTCGATTACGTATTCAACTTATTAAGCGAATGCAAATAGCAGGTGTGGGTAGTTTTTTTCTTTGTGTAGTATCCATGCTAGCGATATACCTCACCTATCAACAGGTAGGAAACTGGGTGTTTGCTGCAAGTTTAGTATCACTTCTGTATTCACTATGGATGTCGGTAAGAGAAATATTGATATCAGTTGAAGCCTTGGATGTGCACCTTGACGGGATGAAAAACGCCCCACGTAAAGAAAAAGTATGAAGCCCACAAATCATTTGAGCCACATAATTCAAAGTGATATCAGCTACGAGTCTCTAGCGCCTGAGTTTTTTGCAGGGGTGATTGCTCTTGGCAATCACGTGCACGGAGATAACTACCTAACCAACGAGCTACTTGCTGATTACTATGCAAAGAGCTTTGTTGGCAATACTAATGCTAGCTGGGTAGCTCTATACAAACAAAAAGTTGTTGGTTTCAGGCTCACCTTTGCGCATACGCAATGGGAAGCAGATGAGTGGTGCAGCCCTTCCCTTTGGCCAGTAGATCCAAATACCGTATGTTATTTCAAATGCAACACGGTAGACCCCGCAATGCAGGGCTGTGGAATTGGCAGCAGACTATTAAGTAAATCGATTGAATGTGCGCAAACTCAAGGCGCAGAAGCGGGTTTAGCACATATTTGGTTGGCAAGTCCGGGCAACAGCGCATTTAAGTACTTCACCAAAAATGGGGGGCAGCTTATCAAGAAACACCCCAATAAATGGCGCTACGCATCTATTCACGAAGGCTACGATTGCCCTGTATGCGAGGGTTATTGCGAGTGTGAAGGTGCGGAAATGCTACTTCAATTTCAAGCTCCATAAGTACGCCAAAGGTAAAAACGTTTTTATTCTATGACCTACGATCCTCTTATTTCACGCGGCGTTTCATCAATGTTACCCGCGGCAAACAGCTACTGGCATGCCACACACAAACCACCAACACTGCCGCCTTTAAACAAGAAGGTAAACACTGAGTACCTCGTCATTGGTGGTGGTTATACCGGTCTTTCAGCTGCCATCACACTTGCTCAAGCGAAACAAGAAGTCACGCTACTTGATGCGAATTCACCGGGATTTGGCTGTGCGGGCCGCAATGGAGGCTTTATCCTCTCGGGTAGCGGCCGATTGAGCTTAAGCGCCATAGAGGACAAGTGGGGTCGTGACATCGCCAAAGCTATGCAGGGCGAGTTTGATGGCGCGGTACACCTGCTTAAACAACGTATTGCAGACTTTGATATGCAGGTCGATTTGGTAGAAGGACCCTATTTAAAACTGGCGCATAACCCAAAGCAAGCCGAACTACTCTGTGCCAGTGCTAAGCATCTTGAGTCACACTTCAATGTGCCGAGCTCTCCACTTAGTGAAAAAGACCTTATTGCGCGCTTTGGTATTGAAGGGGCGTATGGTGGCGTTGAGCTAAAGGGTGCATGCTTACACCCACTAAAATTAGTAAGCGAATATGCAAGAGTAGCAAAGGAGCTTGGAGCAACGCTTTTTTACGACTCGCCAGCCATTCGCATTGAAAAGCACAAGACCGGATATGTTGTCGTAACACCCAGCGGGGCAGTTTTTGCCAAACACATACTCATTGCTACTAATGCTTATACCCCTAAGCGCTTTCATGACAGCGTAGACAATAAGCAATTTCCTGTTCAATCGAGCATTTTTGTCACTGCGCCATTGAGTAGCGAACAGCGTGCAAAGTCTGGCCTAACCACGCCAATGAGCTTTATGGATACACGGATGATGAAATACTACTACCGTGTTTTGCCAGATGGCAGATTATTATTCGGCGGTCGTGGTGCCGTAAAAGGTAAAGATGCAGATAACGCGTCAGAGAAACAGCGACTATACCGCGCTATGGTAAAAAGTTTCCCTTCACTTAGCGGTATAGCCATGGATTATTTTTGGAGTGGTTGGGTAAGTGTATCGTTAGACAGCATGCCGCGGATATTTATCGACAATGAGGTTAGCGGCAACAATTCTAACCGCTCTAGCGGTAATATCGGTTACGCCATGGGGTATTGCGGTTCGGGCGTATCTTTTGCCGCGTTTGCAGGGCAACGACTTGCTCAACGTATGATGGGTAGCAATGACGTCGATTTATCGCTTCCCCTTTATCGTTCTCCTTTGAAAACCTACCCCTTTGCAAAAGCAAGAAGGCTAGCACTGCATGGCTTGTACCAATGGGCGAAAATAGCAGAACGCTAGTAATGGTTATAAATTACGATTCACCTTAATGTTAAGCATTGCATGCTGTCTATAAATTAGGCTATTTTAGGTATCTATTCTTTGACGGAGTCACCTCATGTCATATATCGATGCCTTTGCTGTAGCCGTTCCCACTGAAAATAAAGCGTTATACATTGAGCACGCCAAACTCGCCGGCGATATTTTTAAAGAGTATGGTGCGACTAAAATACTTGAAGCTTGGGGTGACGATGTCCCTGAAGGGGAAGTCACGTCTTTCCCGATGGCTGTTAAAGCCAAAGAAAATGAAACCGTGGTGTTTTCCATTGCATTTTGGCCTTCAAAAGAAGTGCGTGATACTGCTTGGAAAAAGGTGATGGAAGATCCTAGAATGCAGGAAAACGAAAACCCCATGCCTTTCGACGGTAAACGCCTTATTTACGGGGGCTTCGTACCAATGCTGGAATTATAAGACTATTAGTTTCAGCTATTTCATATCTTCTATTTTCTTTAGCGCCGACGGCAAGTCGGAGGCTAACTTTTTGTACCGGCGGTATACAATAAAAACGACCACACTGTTTATCAAAAGCTGTGTCCCCCACAGCGTGAAGGCATTAAACATCAGTACATTAAAGACGGCGAGTGCCAGCAATCCACACCACAAAGCTAAGCATCCATAGAGGCTGATTTTCCAGTAATGTAATTGTTGTTTTAATTGGTTTTGTTTAAACGCCAACATTGACTGAACGTCTAACGCCTGGACCTTCCACTGCTTTTGCCTTACCCAATATCCCCATGCCCCGAAAGCGGCGGGAATAGGTGTAAGTACCATGAAAAGCAAAAATTGATACGTGCTAAGTGGCTCGAACAACACCAAAGTTAAACACCACACAGAAACCGCTAGCCCGAGCACCAAATCAACGGCACCTTTTAGTTTAAGTTTAAATCTTGCGCTCTTGGTTTCTTTTATCAGTGCATCTGTATCTACTGAAGGGGTTGCATCCTTGTAGGCACTTTGCCACTGAGCGAGTTGCTTATCTATTTCGTTCATTTGCGTGCTGTTCTCGGCCATACTTAATTTTTCTTCGCTCAAGGCTGTTGCTCCATTATCTGCGTTAGCTGTTGGCGGGCGCGGCTTACCCGCTTAGCGACGGCAGTCTCTTTAATACCTAACATATTAGCTATTTCCAGCTGACTGAAACCTTCTAAAAGCAATGCCAGTACCTGTCTGTACTTTATTTCTAGCTGACGTAAGCCTGTCATGAGATCCATCGCATTTTCTTGTAACGTGGCATCCCGAGATAAGCTGGCGCTGGTTGTGTGAGAAGAATCGAACTCGCCGTCATGGGTAAACTCTTTACGCCGCTGCTCTTTAATCACGTGATCGACCGCCTTGTTGTGCGCTACTTTGGCCACAAACGTTTTCACACTTGCCTCACCGCGAAAGCCACTATCACTGCCTTTTGAAGCTCCTTCAAAAGCGCGCCAAACCGCCAGTGACATTTCTTGTATCAGCTCATCTTGAAGTGATTTATTAGCCTCAAATGTTGCCGCAATACGCGCCATGAGCGGCGCGTATTCACTAAGCAGTTTTTCTATTTGAATGGTTTCTTTCACTGCATTTCCATTTTTATTATTTTTTAATTCCACGCTTTAAGTGAGCAGTTGAATTACGCTTCCTAGCTGATTAGCGAAATAAGCGCTGATAGGCAACAAAGCACATACATGAAACAATAGGGCCAAACACTAATCCCGACAATGCAAAAGTATAGGGCGCAAGTGCAACTGTTAAGAAAATCAGGGCACCTATTATCAACATCGGCTTATAAGCGCCCACTACTGCAGCAATACTATTTGTAAAAGATGCTGGGATTGAGCGATGTTTTAAAATAAGCAACATAGGTACAAATAAAAGCAGTAAATTTATTGGTGTTGCCGAGCCCATCATTAGCCCGACCTTCCAAGCGGGTACATCTACTACAACACCATTTGCTAACGCCGCCACTGAATCTGCGCCCATTAACATAGCGCCAATTTGAAATTGGATCCATGCGATCACTGGCCCGGTGCAACTCCACAAAGCGACATTTGTCCATGAGCGCAGGGTACCGCCCGACAATCTCAGCTTGTTATTCTCTGCTAAGTTGGCAATGGCCAACCACATTACGGTAGCCAGAAGCGGACCTACCCATTTCGATATGCCTAAGCCAATTGGCCCTGCTAGCGCTTGAATGAGCCCCGCGGCAAATAAAGTAACAAAAGAAAGCCCCAATAATTTGAAAGGTGCTTTTATAAAAAGCTGCCCCCCCTCTTTCAGCCATATGAACGCTTCCTTCGCAGGAAGGCTCTTGTTAGCTTGATGGTATGTTGCACGAGTTGAAGTTACCGTTGTCATGTTTTTATCCTTTGCATTGCGTAAGCGTTAGTATTGAGTTTCACTGTTGTTTCATCCCAGCCTGCTACGCGTTAACTGCTTATCGTACAGTTGGGTTCATTGATTGATTTTTCCCCTATAGACGATAGCGATTGCAAAATCCTGACAAACTTTTTCAAAAAAAAGTAAGAAAAATAAAAAAACGTTTAACGACAATTACTTATAAACGTTAAAGCCAATATCCCCCACTTTCAAATTTGGCTTGATGCTTAACTTTGTATGAGTAGTTAGGGCCTTCTAAAAAAATAATCGCCCTACTATCCACTAGTACTTATATTTCAGGCAAAAAAAAGCCCGCTTAACTAAGCGGGCTTTCAAAAACTATCAGAAAAACATTAGGCTAGCGTAATACGCGCAAACTTGCGTTTACCCACCTGATACACATTTTCACCTTTTTCGGTGATTACTAAGCGGGTGTCTTCCACTTTATCGCCGTTAATTTTAACTGCGCCTTGCTTAATCATGCGCATAGCATCTGAAGTCGAACCTACAAGGTTAGCTTCTTTCAACAAATTACCAATGGCAATACCTTCATCACTTAATGCAATTTCAAGCTCGGGCATGTCGTCAGGAATAGCGTTTTTCTGGAAACGTTGAATAAAGTCCTGATGCGCGCCTTCTGCCGCTGCGTCGTCATGGAAGCGTGCAATAATTTCTTTCGCCAGCATGATTTTAATATCACGTGGGTTTTCACCGTTAGCAACGCGAGTTTTAAGCTCAGCAATCTCTTCTAGCGGTCGGAAGCTTAGAAGGTCATAGTAACGCCACATCAAATCATCAGAAATAGACATCACTTTACCAAACATATCGTTTGGCGCATCTGTAATACCAATGTAGTTGTTTAAAGACTTAGACATCTTCTGAACGCCGTCTAGACCTTCTAGAAGCGGAACCATTACAATAGATTGCTGCTTTTGGCCTTGCTCTTTTTGAAGCTCACGACCCATTAGCAAGTTAAAACGCTGATCAGTACCACCTAATTCAACGTCTGACTCTAGCGCAACAGAATCCCAACCTTGCACTAACGGATACAGAAACTCGTGAATAGCAATTGGCTGACCGTTGTTATAGCGCTTTTTAAAGTCGTCACGCTCAAGCATACGTGCAACGGTCTGACTAGCCGCAAGTTTAATCATGCCTGCCGCGCCGAGGCCATCCATCCACTCTGAGTTAAAACGTATTTCCGTTTTATCTTCATCAAGGATCTTGAACACCTGTTCTTGATACGTTTTCGCGTTCTCTAATACCTGTTCTTTACTTAAAGGCTTGCGTGTTACATTTTTACCTGTAGGATCGCCAATTAGGCCAGTAAAATCGCCAATAAGAAAAACAACTTTGTGGCCTAGTTGCTGGAATGTACGCAACTTGTTGATCAACACAGTGTGACCAAGATGCAGATCAGGCGCAGTTGGATCAAAACCCGCTTTGATGGTTAGGGTTTTGCCGGATTTTAGTTTTTCAATTAAATCCTCTTCGGGGAGTATTTCATCAACGCCCCGTTTAATCTCAGCTAGCGCTGTTTGCCAATCTTTCATTTGTACGTCACACTCTAAAAAAAACTGTATATTCAATATTGGCGGGCATTTTACGCGTACAACGGAACCATTAAAAGGTTTGCGCGTCAAAAAACGGATTACAAACAGTCATGTTGTTAAACCCAACAGTTTTTAACGTAGAATTAGAGTGCTGAATTATCGTGGACTGTATTCAGTAATCTCAAGAAATAGTCTTCATGATAAGAGCTATTGGGTGTAACAATTTGCGCTAACAATATAATGAGAAAAGTTGCATTTTTAAGCAACGTATGTGAAATAGTGTTGTGCACATAACATTTCTCAGGTGGGCAGTAGTATGAGAAAGAAATTAGACGCTTCTAAAGCGCTAAATTTATTTAAAAAATTACCGAAACAGCACAGAACTGGGTTAGCAGTAGCTAGCTTATTTCTGGGTGGGCTTATTCTTTTTCCAAGTGAACCAGTAGAAGCCAGTCGCCATCAAGAAGCACACATTCTGGATGCGGGTGTCCGCTATCCGGTGGAGCTTCATATTGCGCCGTCAACCAATGTATTTTCTGGTGAAGAAGAATCTTCATGGCAGACGTACAAGGTGCGCAGTGGCGATACATTAGCAAAGCTATTTAAGCGTGCTGGCTTCACTTCGCGTGACGTATATAACGTAACGCAGGCAGGAGAGCTAACAAAAACGCTGGTTACTTTATTGCCCGGCGATGAACTATCGTTTAAAGCGAATAAAGACGGCAGCTTCGGCGAGCTAAAGTACAAATTGTCTTCGACTGAAACCCTGTTTGTACGTCCAGAATCGTCGGATGAGAACAGCGCCTTAACCGCTGAGCTTGAAAAGCGAGATGTAGACATTCGCTACAACTTCGCCCAAGGTGAAATTCACTCAAGCTTTTGGAACGCCGCCAGTGATGCAGGCTTAACCAGCAACCAAATTATGAATTTGGCGGGTATTTTCGGCTGGGATATCGACTTCGCCATTGAGATCCGTTCTGGCGATACGTTCAACGTAGTATTCGAAGAGCAATACATCGACGGTGAATTTGTCGGTTACGGCGACATCGTTGCAGCGGAGTTTACCAACCAAGGCGAGCATTTTAGCGCTATTCTTCACGAAGATGGCACATACTACACGCCTGAAGGGCGCAGTATGCGTAAGAGCTTCCTGCGTGCGCCAGTGAATTTTAGATATGTAAGCTCTAACTTCACAAAAGCTCGCTTCCACCCCGTGCAAAAGCGTTGGAAAGCGCACCGCGGTACAGATTATGTTGCTGCGGTTGGTACGCCAATTATGGCTGCGGGTGACGGTAAGGTAATTAAAGCCGGATACGATAAATATAACGGTCACCATGTTTTCATTCAGCATGGCGAGAAATACACAACCAAATATCTTCACTTTAAAAAGCGTGCAGTGAAAGTGGGAGATACGGTTAAGCAAGGCCAAACCGTGGGCTATTTAGGTAGTTCAGGTATGGTTACTGGCGCCCATCTTCACTATGAGTTTTTAGTGGATGGTGTTCACCGAAACCCACGAACGGTAGAACTACCGAAGGCGCTTCCTATTGCTAAGGAAGAGAAAGAAAGGTTTATGGAAATTGCCGCAATACGCCAAGAGCAGCTAGATAATAACAAGCGCATTATGCTTGCAATGAAATAGCGACGACTAAATGGCAAAATATATTGGCCTGATGTCAGGTACTAGCATGGACGGCGTCGACGCCGTCCTGTGCGACATCTCGCAAACGTCTTGCACCACCCTCGCCGCCCATTCAATTCCTTATTCTGCCGAATTACTTACTGCACTCAATGCACTTTGTAGTGAAGGTCCTGATGAACTTAACAGTTTGGCCATCGCTGATAGACTGGTTGCTGAAACCTTTGCAAAGGTCACCTTAGCGCTGCTTGAGAAAAACAACCTACATCCTTCGGATATTACGGCTATTGGCTCGCACGGCCAAACCGTACGTCATCATCCGAATTCCGATGTATTGTCAGCACACTTTGCAGAATCATCCATACGCAGCTTCACCTGTCAAATAGGCGATCCTAATACCATCGCTGTTCTTACCGGCATTGATGTTATTGCCGACTTTAGGCGCAAAGATATTGCCCTTGGTGGTCAAGGAGCTCCCTTAGTGCCCGCTTTTCACAATGCAGTATTTGCCAGTGATGATAAACACCGAGCACTCGTTAACATTGGCGGTATAGCAAACGTTTCACTGCTTGCGCCAAAACAAGATGCTTCGCCACCTAAAGGGTTTGATACCGGACCCGGTAACACCTTGATGGATCAGTGGATAAGTCTTCATTTAAATAAAAGCTTTGATAAAGATGGAGCATGGGCTGCGTCAGGGCATTGTCACTCAGGTCTGTTAGACAGGCTCTTACTGGATGATTACTTCGCTTTGCCTGCGCCTAAAAGTACTGGCAGAGAGTATTTCAATATTAATTGGTTAAGCAATGCGCTCGCCGATTACTTCCCTTCTAGTGCAGAGCTGCAAAGCGAAGAAAAGAACAATAATTTAGCCCCTAAAGACGTGCAAGCATCCTTACTTTCGCTAACAGGTAGCACTATCGCTCAGGAAATTGTGAAGCATTTTCCTAAAACAAATAAAGAAGGCGCAAAAAGCGAAGTTATAGTGTGTGGCGGTGGCGCTTTCAATAAAGCATTAATGCATAACTTGAGCAATGCTTTAAGTGATTATGTAGTAACAGACAGCCATGCTCTGGGCATCCATCCACAGCACGTTGAAGGCGCAGCATTTGCGTGGTTTGCACATGCGTATATGAATGATATTCCAGGCAACGTGCCTGAAGTCACAGGGGCTTCGAAAGCCACGGTACTCGGAGCGTTATATAAAAAAGCATAAGGGCGACAGGCTATCACCCTCAAACGCTTTATTGGTTCTGTTTATAAAAGCAACGTCACCACCTTAACTTGCCGTAACAAACATATTCGCCATTACCAATACCAACGCGTAACCCACGCTATACGCTGCAAGAAGAAGCAACACGAACTTGCCGTATTTGGCGAACGTCAGGCCCTTAACCTTACTCATGGTAACAATACCTGCTGATGAGCCAATAATAAGTAACGAGCCCCCCACACCTACTGCATACGTGAACGCCATCCACTCAGCTGTCGACATGGCAATGTCCGCTTTTAACAACGCAGCTGTTAATGGCACATTATCTATCATGGAAGACAACACCCCCATCACAAAGTTGGCCCCTGTTGAAGGCATTACGCTATATACATGTAAAAGTGCGCCCAATGCGTCAATGTGATCGAGCATTCCGACAAGCAGCAACACCCCAAGGAAAAACAGAAGCGTGTCGAATTCTATTAGGCGAATATAGTCCAAGATAGGATCATCATATTTTTCTTCTCCCATAAAGGTTGCCACTAAAAACATAACCGCCATACCCGCTAAAAACGAAAGCATAGGTGGAATAGCAAAAAGCACATTGGCAATTAACGTCAGTACAATAGTGGACAGGAATATTCCCGCAATTACGTAATCAACCGGCCTAAGTTCATGGCGTGTTTTTTTTATTTTAACCTCCCCCTTCATACCTATACTCAACAGTAACGCTAGAAATAGTACTGCTGTGAGTGAAGGAATAATAAGTAAGAGCAGCTGAGTTATAGTGACCTTATCATCCAAGAAAATCATAAGAGTGGTGACATCCCCGGTTATTAGCGACACGCCCCCAGAGTTCACCGCAAATACCACTAGCACGGCAAATCGCATGGTTTGGTTAAAGGGCAAACCCAAGGATAAAACCATGGCAACAGACACCAAGGTCGCTGTGATGTTGTCAGCTAGCGAGGAGAAGCAAAAACTAAAAATAGCGGTAAAGAATATGAGTTTTTTGAGGGTTATTTTTTGCGGCATGATAATGTTTAACATGTTTTCAATCATGCCTTTGCGGTTAAGGTAAGCAACGAAAGTCATTGCCGCTACAAGGAATAACCAGAGGGTGGATATTTCGCTTATGTTTTCTATGAGGTGTTCATTGAGCTCTGCTAGGTGAGGGCCCCTATTCGCATCTATGAAAAGAAGGATCCATGCGAATGTTCCGAAAAATAATGTGGTTTTGGCCTTATTCACGTGAAGCACTTCTTCAAATACCACACCCAATAATGCCATTACCGCTATGCCAATGAGCACATAGTCCAGCATACGTTTTACTCCCAAATTGTCAGGGGTGAATTATACGATTGCTGTTCATGCTTTAGCAGGTGTTCTGCGCTATACAAGGGGAAAAATCAGTTATATTCAACATGCACTAAACTGATGAAAATACGGTGAAAAAATGCTGTTAACTAATTGAGTGCATTCCTCAAAAAAGTGGAATACATAACGTATTCAATATACAAAAAGGCCAGTGATAGAATCACTGGCCCCGTACACGTTTCTGAAGAAATACTACTTAGCTATTCCCATTTCCATCTTTTTAAGGGCATCTGCGTCTATATCGGACTGAGGCTTAGCGCTGCTCTTTTTAGCGCGCATATCGAAGTAGCCGTAGCCACCTACAAGCAAGAAGCAAATAGCTGGAACAATATATGATACAACAACACCTGCGCTATCAATAATGGCGGCTTGGAACAGCGGCATAATAGCTCCACCAAGAATCGCCATCACAAGACCTGCTGCGCCTAGCTTGGTGTCTTCCCCCAGACCTTCAAGCGCAATGCCGTAAATCGTTGGAAACATGAGTGACAAACAGGCAGAGATAGATACCAATGCGATTACGCCTGCTAAATTAGGAGACTGTGTCATGAAGATACATAGCGCCATGGCAATCAGTGACATGATCATTAGCAGTCTAGCTGGATAGAGGTACTGCATAACCCACGTCATCACGAAGCGAGAAATTAGAAATACAATCATGCTGTATTGTAAAATTTCACCACCACTCACTTCGTTGCCATCTGTCGCTTTCATTGCATATTGGATGGTGAAGGTCCACACGCACGTTTGTGCTCCGACATTAAAAAACTGAGCCAATACGCCAAACCGATAATGCTTGTTGGCTACTAACCGCTTAAGCGAAGCGCCCAACTTAACGTCTTCCACACTAGACTCAACCGATTCTTGAATTGGCGCTTTGATCAGGAAGATTGCAACCCAAACCAAAACGAGTACACATGCCATACCTACATAAGGAAGCATTACCGCATCAAGCTCAGCCCCTATCACGTTTTTAAGCTCGCTTACCGACATGGCGGCACGCTCTTGTGCAGATGCCTGATTCAGGTTTGGTAATATAAGCGTTGCAGCCAAAAACACACCTAAATTAGTACCAACGGGATTAAATGCTTGAGCTAGATTTAAACGGCGTGTCGCACTTTTTTGATTTCCCATCGCCATGACGTAAGGGTTCGCCGACGTTTCCAGAATGGATAATCCACCAGCCAATACAAAAAGTGCAGCAAGGAAAAAACCGTAAGTCATGGTTTGACTGGCTGGATAAAACAGAAATGCCCCCGCGGCCGCGCAGCCCAGTCCGGTCAATACACCTGTTTTATAAGAAAAGCGCTTGTTGATAAAAGCAGCAGGAATGGCTAAGCAAAAATACGCGCCATAATAGGCAAATTGAACCAATGCCGATTGCAAAGACGACATGGTAAATATTTTACTAAATACCTTTACCAAAGGGTCTGTCATGTTCGCAGCCACACCCCATGCAGCAAAGCAAATCGTTAACAATACAAAGGGAATCAATGTGTCTTTGGAAACCAAAGGGGCGTTGTTTTTCATAAGAACGGCCTTTCGCTTGTAAAAAATTAGTTAACCAATTTAAGCATTGCTCTTTACCCCTGTCAATAAATCAATTTGATTTACTTATTTCAAATTGCGTTAAAAATTAGACTTTATATGTAGACGACCGATAACAGACAATGCGTGACTGTTATTAAACGGATAAAACGTCCTTTGAAAATTTCTTAATAGACAATAATATAACCAAGATAGCAAGCCTCACTGAGCGCTTTCTACTCACCTTGAAATATTGCCATCGCACCTCCCCACTATTAACGAAAAACACACAAATGTAGCAAAAGAAATAAATAAACAAGGTTGATTTAATAAAAAAGGTTAGTTAGATTTCGTTCAAAACAAGCATATGTTAACGCGTTGTAACGTTAGCTAACTCTGATTTATCTCGCGTCAACAAGGAGTTAGCAACAAATGCATAGATGTCATCAGTCACACGCTCATAACAAGCTGCGGTTGATAAACATTTTTAATTGAGAGAATAATGATGAAAACACCTACAATTACCCGTCGCTTTTCTGGATGTAAGACAGGCTTGCAAACAGCGCTCCTCGCAAGCACCGCCATTGTTGCCGCCACTGCGTCAGCATCACAAAGTAAGTTTCAAGACGCGTTTGACTTTCAAGCAAGTTATACGGGTGAGTCAGCCACCAATATTGACGGTGGTGAACGCAGAGGCAGTGCCTATGCTGGTCAGCTCTTTGTAGGTGGGGAATTAGATTTAAATACGCTAGCGGGCTGGAAAGACACCAAAATCCATATTGCCATGACAAACCGACACGGCAAAAACTTAGCCGAGCACTACATTGGGAACAGTACGTCCGTACAAGAAATATTTGGCGGCCAAAATACCCGTCTTGCACGGTTTACGATTTCTTCCTCGTTTTTAGATGGCGATTTAGAACTGGAAGGTGGCCGTACGGTAGCGAATATCAGCTTTTTAGGCTCTGAACTTTGTCAGTACTTTCAAACCAATGCTGCTTGTGGGAACCCAACCTTTGTATTTAGAACCAGTAACTTTACTTGGTGGCCGGTTTCGAGTTGGGGTGGCCATGCGAAATACTGGCTTTCGCCAAAAACATATTTTCATACCGGCGTCTATGAAGATAACACCAGTCATCAAGACTTAGGCGATCACGGCTTCGATTGGGCGACTAATGAGGCTACAGGTGTTGTTGTGCCCTTCACTCTGGGCTATCAAACTACGTGGGACAATGACGAACTTCCAAGACGCTACGAAATTGGCGGTTGGTACGATGGCGCAGACTACACCGACCCAGTCTTTGATGAGGACGGCAACTATGCGGCGCAGTCAGGCAATGATTACGCTGTTAGAAACGGTCGTTCGGGTATATTCGCACGTTTTGAACAAACTGTTACTCGTCCTAACCCACTTACGAAAGAAGGGTTAACACTATTCGGTGCCGTGCTAACCGGTACTTCGGGCGAGCTGATTGAAGACTACTATATAAAAGCGGGCTTTGTATTGCGAGGCACACTGGCCTCACGCCCTGACGATACCATTGGCTTCGTATTTACCCGTCAACAGTACAGTGACGAAGCGCTAGAGGATCAGCGTATATTAAGAAGCATAAACGGCGGGGTTGGTACACCAGCAAGCAGCCAAACCATGTTAGAGCTAAGTTATGGTTATCAACTCAATGACCACGTAAGAATTCAGCCGAACGTTCACTACATTATCAACCCCGACCAATTCGCACAGCGCGACAGAGTCATGGCACTTGATGATGCGATTGTTCTGGGCCTAAGGTTCGACGTAAACCTAGCGGCTTTGATACTTTAAATCTCCCTGCAATACACTTTACAGCGCCTTCGGGCGCTTTTTTTCAAACCGATGCCATTCCCTGCCGTTGTGTTTAATTAGTTTCAAGGACAACTTTCCACAAATCCAACTTCTCGCTATCTCTGTATTCACTACTATCTTATAGCGTTTTGAGCACCAATACGCTTAGCGCTTCAACATCAATCTATTCTACGTTGAATAAGGAATAAGAATGACAGACTCAGTACTTTTTAGCTCGTTTGATTGGGCAGAGAATACATTGCAAAACCGCATGGTATTAGCCCCTATGACGAGAGGTAGAGCTGGCGCCGACCGCATACCCAATAAAATTATGGGCGATCACTATGTACAACGCGCAGATGCAGGGCTCATTATTACTGAAGCAACGGCCATTTCAGAAGAAGGCATAGGCTGGGTTGATACCCCTGGAATTTATACCGACAAAATGGTCGAGGGCTGGCGCTCGGTGGTCAATAGAGTGCACGAGGCAGGGGGAAAAATCGTTTTGCAGCTCTGGCATACTGGACGCGCATCACACAGCGATTTCCACAATGGAAATTTGCCCCTGTCTGCATCAGCAATAAAAATTGAAGGGGACGAAATTCACACGCCTAAAGGCAAGAAGCCCTACGAAGTGCCGAAGGCGATGACCTTTGACGATATAAAACGCACAGTGCAAGACTACAAAGAAGCGGCCGTTAACGCCAAGGCAGCCGGATTCGACGGTGTGGAAGTTCATGCTGCAAATGGCTATCTCATCAATCAATTTTTGGATAGCCGCAGCAATCAGCGCACCGATAATTATGGTGGTAGTGTCGATAACCGCTACCGCTTTTTGGCCGAGGTGATGGACGCAGTATTGAGCGTGTGGGATAAAGAGCACGTTGGCGTGAGATTATCGCCAAACGGGGTGTTTAACGATATGGGGGCCGATGATTTTCGTGAAACCTTTACCTTTGTTGCCCAACAGCTAAACAAATTGGAGATAGGTTATTTACACGTAATGGATGGCTTGGCCTTTGGCTTCCATGAACGAGGCGAAGCCATGACCCTTGCTGAATTTAGAGCACTATTCGACGGTATGATCATTGGAAACTGTGGCTACACCAAAGAAGAAGCCGAGAAACGTTTATCTGATGGCGATGGTGACATGATTGCGTTTGGAAGACCTTGGATCACGAATCCAGATCTTCCGACACGATTTAAGCATAATTACCCTCTCGAGTCCTTTGACGATCCATCATCGTGGTACGGAGGTGGTGTTGAAGGCTACAACGATTTTGAAACCTACCGCGAGAAGAGTGGGAAGGACGCGATGACTTCGCTGACCTTATTGTCTTTGGGCAGAGCCTAGCGCTCTGCCCTTTTCAAAAGCGTTATTTGAAATAACACGATGCGTAATGCTAACGCGTTCTCACTATTTTAGTATGGCCTTAGTTAAACGACTTTTCCTTAGCGGCTAATACGGCAAGTTTTTCTAGACACGACATCCACGCGTAGTTGTGCTGATCGCACTCTTGCTTATTGAGAAAGCCCTGCTGAATGAGCACCAACCTGACATTCCCCTCTTCGGTCTTTTCGAAGTGAATGTCCACTGATGTCATCACCGACTCTTCCATATCATCTTCCCACGCCCAAGAGAACGACAGCTGCTCGTTCGCTAAAATAGTCACGTACTCACCAGTCAATGACATTTCAATACCGCTGGGATCCATCATCTTTATGCGATAGCGACCGCCTTCCTTGAAATCACTCATGATTTGTGTGACCGAACAATCGCCCGGCGCAAACCACTCACTAAGATATTCAGGCTCGTGAAATGCTGCAAAAACAAAGGGCAATGATGCATCTAGCGTTACATCAATTTTAAACTCGTGCATAAGGCTGCCTTAGATATTCTTTGACGTTAAAGATCTGTGTCTATCTTACCTTATAACAAAAGTTAGGCGCTCTAGCGTCATTTACCTTTGCTATAAATAAAAAAATCCCGAGCCCGCGTAAGGAAAGGCCCGGGAGAAGGAGAACATCCTCAATATTTTTTATCGACAGCTCAAAGCAACTTCTTGAGCTAAAAAATGAACCTACGCACCTTTCATCAGTGAATCCATACTGGCCTTGCTGCCAAAGTGCTGTGAACTTACTCTTTCACTTACCGACAAATACAGATTGTCGATGTCGGCATTTGCCATAAACTTTTCACAAAATCCTGGAACATGAGGCTCGATAAAATGTTTGGCGGCTAGCATAAAGTGGGCAATGAGCTGTTTAACGTTGTCGGTACCCATGGCGATACGCATAGTGGTCAGTTCTATCCCTGCTTTCTTCTGCTCGTCTGAGCTGAGCTCAGAGTGAGAGGTCAGCGCCGGGCATAAAATTATCGTATTATTCTGGCCAATACTCACTTGGTGGCTGAATGCAGGCTCTAGGGCATCGAAGAACCGCACAAATACATCGCGAGGAAGGTTTGCCGGCGCCATATCAACCGTGAATAAAGTACACGGCCAGCCGTGTGTATGCTGCTTTTCACGCAAACCGGCATTACTGTGTTCAGGCAGTGCGTGACAGTTAACGCGAATTTGATCGTGGGCATTCAAAAATGCAGTAAACACTTGCGTATTGATGACCTTGGTCATCATGCGCTGCTCTAAGGTCTTCATGCCGTTTAATACATCAAAGGCCTTTTCAGAATCTAAGAACGCACCTTTGATGTAGTACACATCCCAAAACATGGTCTGTGACCAATCAACACCATTTGCTGAACTGCCTTTTGGCTGGAACATGCGGTGCCCTTCGCCAATAACTACGCCTGCTGTGGTAGCACCGCTACCACACAAATCTTTAGTGTAGCTGTGGATCACATAGTCAGGTCGTGCAGCTTTGTTTTTATGCTGAAGTGGCTGGTGCAGTACAGGTGTCGCAAGGGTGGAGTCCAACATTACCAACGCATCTTGTGCATGCGCTAATTCACAGATCCCAGGCACGTCCAGTACGTAGCCGTGTGGGTTGCAAGGCGATTCTAGGTAGACATGCATTTTTGCGCCATTGCTTAAGCGTGATGCATGTTCAGTTTTAGTTTGCTGCATGAACTCTGCAAAGCTCTGTGCGTCATAACCGTCAAACCACGCAATCTGTATGTCCATTCGGTTGCTGCGGGCGAAATAATCATGAAGTAGCTGGTACACTCCGCCGTACACGTTCCTCGAAACAATCAGTACATCGCCATGACTAAGAACATTTGATAAACACGCATCAATGGCAGCCATGCCCGAGTTGAAGTTCCAGGCTAGATATTCGGCAGCGTAAGGACCCGCTTCCATATCCACAATGGCGTTAGCAAGGGAAATATTCGTTGGGTTTAACAGACGTGAATAAATTTGGTGAGTAAATTCTTTGCCTTGAAATGCGTCGTCGACCCATTCAGTACAGGCATACACATAAGTCGCTGTTCTTACCACCACGGGTGTTGCAGAAAAAAGTGCCGTGACATTGTCGAACAGTGGATAGTGCCCTTGCGAGCCATTGCCACTCGACAAACTTTGGTACGTGGCACGAAATGGGTTTTGCAGCGTATCCAGTATCTTCGCAATTTGAAAAGACAGAAACTTTTTAGCGTTGAAATAAGCCAGTCTGTCTTCTTTATCAAGCCCTTGTAGCGTATTACTCGTAATATCCCATAGCTGCATAACGCTTGCTTGAGCACAATATAGGTGATGAGCGGTGTTGGCGAGTGCCCTACCGTAGTCGCTCTCAGCATTTATACCGAAATGAGATAATTGTTCCTCAACTAAAGCCTGCGTTGTTTCGGCTTGGGTCGTGTTACGCTTAGGTGAAAGCACCTTAGCGTGCGTTACATCAACATCTGTTGAGTTTTGGAATTTGTTTTCTGACTGCATAGCGATTCCGTTGCAAATTGACTTCAGGTGCATGTACATGACACCAACACCTTTTACAAAAATGTAAAACTTAAATCACATTTTTAGAACAATCAGCATTACGATTGTGCAGTCAGACAGAGGAAAGAAAAGTTTACTTTGGGAGTGTTAAGCGAATGACAGCAAGGAGTTCAAAGAGGATTGAACTGACTATTTTAAGCGATGAGGCGAATGATATTGCCGAAGCGATTCGCCCAAAAATAGCAGATAACAACGACTTCAAAGACGCTGATGGCCACCCGCTTTTGGCGCTTAAACAAATTGCTCAATGTCCCGAAGATATAAATCCAGAAACCGTTACGGTACTGCTTGCAGACCCCGACCTTGCGTCTCGGATTATTGATAAATGTTCAGCACTCACCTGGTGCCAGTCTACCTGGGCAGGCAATGCTCCCCTTCTAAATGCCGATAAGAAGAACTACATACTTACCGGACTAAAGGGAATTTTCGGTAAACTCATGAGAGAGTATGTTTTTGCTTACTTGCTTGGGCATGCCAGAAACGTAAAGGCTTTTGAGCAAAACCAGCGTGCCGCTCAGCCAATTTGGGAAGCATCAAAGCGAATGCCGCTAAATGGACAAACGCTTGGCATTGCTGGACTGGGCAGTATTGGGCAAGCATTGATCCCCGTTGCTCACGCATTGGGTATGAGCGTTGTGGGTTTAACCCGAAGTGGGCAAGCAGTGGAAGGTGCCGATGCTGTCTATACACCCGACACTATCGAAGCGTTTGCCAGAGCATGTGACCACGTGGTGAATTTAATGCCCGACACGCCATCTACGCAAAACATGCTTTCTCACGAATTTTTTAGTGCGCTGAAACCCCACAGTGTATTTGTTAACGCAGGGCGAGGCAGTGCGGTTGACGACGATGCGCTCTTGCAAGCTTTAGACAAGGGCGCATTGGCCCATGCTGTATTGGACGTCTTTCGTAACGAGCCCCTAGACTCCGCTCATCCATTTTGGCAGCACCCTCGTATTTCAGTGACCGCTCACACTGCAGCGGAATCACAGCCAAGCGACGTAGCCGACGTGTTTTTAGAGAATGCGCTGCGTTACATCAACGGTGGACCGCTTAATTACCAGTTTGATTTTGATAAGGGTTATTAATCATATAACAGTCCTTATTTGAACGGGTTTCAAACTCAGTAGAGCCCTGATAATGCGAAAATTAACTACGCGGGTCGGTTGCTGTCACTTCAATTCGATCATGGTGCTTTTCATGGAACGTTAGCAACTGAGGATATTCCTTCATGCTGTGAAGCTCGCGGAAAAGCACCCAGTCAATCATGCTGTACAAACAGATTTCTGGATAAGTCCAACCGCTAAATCCACCCGCATCAAGCTGGTTTGACAGTGCACCTAATACCGCTTCAATTCGCTCGTTTTGAAGACGGTAATACATTTTGTCCTCGCCAATATCAAAATCTGAACGCTTCAGCAGCATAAGCTGAACAAAGGAATCGTTAGCTGCATCAATCAGGGTTAGTTGATTCTCTTCTTCCCAACTCAAGCCATCGTGATCAAGCTTGTCAGCAAGATAATTGTAGATAATCCGAGAATCGAAAATCATTTGGCCGTCATCTTCAAGACAGGGCACTTTGAGCGTGGGGTTACGAGAAGCTAGAAGTTCGCGGTCTTCGCCTGAAAAGATTTGAAGATTCAAAAACTCGTGCTCGGTAGAAGCAAGTACTATGCGAATGCGGCGCACGTAGGGAGAAGTGGTGGAGCCATATAATTTCATAAACGCTGTCCTAAACCGTAGTCGTTCTATGAAATCAGTGTAGCCGGAATTTGAAAATAAAAGGAAGTGTTGAGAACAAGACAACGGATAGGCATACAAAATGATGCGATGTATGCCTATCGTATTAACATCAAGCGCTCAAAGCTGAACGTTCAATGCTTAAAAAGCGCAGTAGTGCTTAGCTCAAGCCCCTAAACGCTAAAGCTTGCACCACAGCCACAGGTCGTCGTGGCATTTGGGTTTTGAACTAAAAACCGTGAACCTTCCAGACCATCTACATAATCGACAATGCCACCGACCAAGTATTGTAAGCTCATCGGGTCGACAACCATAGTTACGCTGTCTTTTTCAATGGTCATATCGCCTTCGTTCACCTTCTCATCGAACGTGAAACCATATTGGAAG
Source organism: Alteromonas sp. DY56-G5 (assembly GCF_041414725.1). Classification (NCBI taxonomy): domain Bacteria; kingdom Pseudomonadati; phylum Pseudomonadota; class Gammaproteobacteria; order Alteromonadales; family Alteromonadaceae; genus Alteromonas; species Alteromonas sp. DY56-G5. The sequence goes on from NZ_JANHZQ010000011.1 coordinate 67,851, forward strand.
CCAGAACAACCACCACCTGTTACGTATACACGTAATTTTAAATCAGGATTTTCTTCTTCTGAAACAAGGGCTTTCACTTTCGCTGCTGCAGCGTCTGAAAACTCAATTGGCAACGCCGTTTCTACAGACATACCCACCTCTACATTAACCTCGTGCTTTCGCACTTTGTGCTTGGCCGCAATTATCTAATACTTGCGGATAGTTAGCAATTATTGGGGCAAAACTTAACGATTCAAGTTACTGCAAGTTAACGGCATTTCTGTTAAGTGACACGTTGAGATAGAAAAGTTAAGTAAACTAGTTAACACTAACAGATAGAAAATAGCAGTGTGGTCAACGTATCTAATATATTGACGATACAAGAATAAAGGGGCGGCATATGAGTACAACCGACAACTCTCAATTACCTTCTTCAACCCCAGTGCTGTTTGACGATTTCGGACAGTCTCGCTTTACGAGCAAAGAAGAATACAAAGACGCGTTAGTGAAACAGCAAGAAAAACTCTTTCACGTTCAGCAATCTTACTTTCATCAGAAAAAACGAGCACTTATTGTGTTTGAAGGATGGGATGCGTCAGGGAAAGGCGGCGCTATAAGGCGTATTACTGAGAAATTAGACCCTCGTGGCGTGAGTGTATTTCCTGTGGCAAAGCCCGCAAAAGAAGACCAAGACAAACACTTTCTCTATCGCTTTTGGCAACACATCCCCTCCCCTGGCACACTTAAAATATTTGACCGCTCACACTACGGAAGAGTGCTTGTAGAAAGAGTAGATAAGTTGGTTGATGAAGAGGTATGGCAGCGCGGTTATGACGAAATAAACGCATTTGAAAAAACGCTCAGTGACAGCGGGGTTCGCATTATCAAACTCTTTATGCATATATCTTCTCGCGAACAGCGAGAGCGATTTGAAGAGCGTCTTCATAACCCCTTCAAGCGCTGGAAGTTAACCGAAGAAGACTTGCATAACCGTAAGATGCGTAAAGCCTATATCGAAGCAACGAATGACATGTTCAAGCATACTCACACCAGCTACTCGCCGTGGCATGTAATTAACGGAGAGTTTAAGTGGCAAGCAAGGGTTAACGTGCTTGACGCCGTTATCGCCAAACTCAGTGAAGGCGTAGATATCTCTCCGCCTCCACTTGACGAGCGTTTAATCGCGCTGGCCTCCAAACAACTTGATGTTGATGAAGACCTACTGAACGACTAAGGTAAAATAACGCTAGCAGGCAGCCATAACTACTTAAGCGATTAAGCCCTAGTTATTGCTGTCTGGCAAAGTCACGTTCAATTCAAGTACGCTGCAATCATCGTTATTGTCTAGCTGTACTGATACTTGATCGTCGGCAATCGTCACGTATTTGCGAATTACCTGAATAATTTCCTGCTGCATCATTGGCAAGTAATCAGGCTCTGTCCGCTTTTTACGTTCGTGCGCAACAATAATTTGTAAGCGCTCTTTGGCGACCGCTGCGGTGCTTGGCTTTTGCTTCTTTTTGAGCAGGTCGAAAATTCCCATTACTTCCCTCCTAGCAGACGCTTAAAGAACCCTTTCTTCTCTGCTTCTAGGAAACGATGAGGAACAGTTTCGCCTAGCAGACGTTTTACAGCATCAGCATAAGCTTGTCCTGCATTAGCTTCTTCGTCAAGAATAACCGGCTGACCTTGGTTCGATGCTTTAAGCACAGCTTCAGATTCTGGAATAACGCCCAATAGTGGAATCGCCAAAATTTCTTCAACGTCTGCAACGCTAAGCATTTCAGCGCTTTCAACACGACTTGGGTTATAGCGGGTTAGTAAAAGGTGTTCTTTAACCGCTTCGCCTTTTTCTGCACGCATAGATTTACTTTGAAGAATACCCAAAATACGATCTGAATCACGTACAGACGACACTTCAGGGTTAGTAACCACAATGGCTTCATCAGCAAAATACAACGCCATCTGTGCGCCTTGCTCAATCCCCGCTGGCGAATCACAGATAATAAACTCAAAGTCTTTCTTAAGCTCGTCTAATACGGCCTGCACACCATCAACGGTAAGCGCGTCTTTATCGCGAGTTTGTGATGCCGGAAGAATGAAAAGGTTCTCCGTTCTTTTGTCTTTAATTAGTGCCTGTTTAAGTGAGGCCTCTTTATTAATGACGTTTACGAAATCGTAAACAACGCGGCGTTCACACCCCATGATAAGGTCTAGGTTTCGCAAGCCCACATCGAAGTCTATCACTACCGTTTTATGGCCTGCTAACGCAAGTCCCGTACTTATTGCTGCACTCGATGTAGTTTTGCCTACACCACCTTTTCCTGAGGTTACTACGATAATCTTTGCCATCTATTCTTTCCTATTAGTGCGTACAAAGCATTAAGCCAACGGCTCTATACGTAATGTTTCTTCTTCTAAATATACTTGTGCAGGTTTCTTCCAGCATTCACCCTTCACGGTTTCATGCATAATGAATTGCCCTGCAATTGAAATAAGTTCCGCGTCTAACGACTGGCAAAATACACGGGCTCCCGTATTGCCTTTTACGCCTGCCAACGCACGGCCGCGCAGTGTGCCGTAAACATGAATATTACCATCGGCAAGCAGCTCAGCCCCCTCGCTTACAGAAGCCGTTACTACCAAGTCTCCGCCTTCGGCATAGACTTGCTGACCAGAACGTACCGGACGATTAATTACTTTGGCAGGTTTGAGCGTGGTTGCGGCTGCAGGAGCTGGTTCACTTTTTGGCGGCGCAGAAACGGTTTGATCTTGTTGTGCGGTTTGAGACGCGTTTTCGCCGCTACCATTATTGTTTTCACTTCCGCTCGCTTTGTTCGAACGAAGGGCGCTGTCTGTAAATTTGCTTTGGCTTACATCAGCTAACCCCAAATCATTGATAGTGGGCTTCAACTCTGCCACTTCACCTTTCACGGCCATAGGCTGCAATTGCAGTCGACGACATAGCGCCACCAGCAGCTCGAACTCTGTAGCAGATAAAGGCTTTATTAAATGTAAAATCAGTGAGGAACGGGTAAAGAACTGCGGCGCGCTCGCGACCTTCTGAGATAACTGAGCTTCAAAATTATCTGGCTCAAAATCTATTACTTCTAACACAATACTGGTGAGCGTAGTGCCCTTCATGCGAAAGCAAGTTTCTGTCATTTTTTATTCCCGAAAAGGCGTCACTTTCCTCATAGCAATTAGCCATGACAATAAGCAAAACCTATTAGCGCTAGTGTCTGTTGCTGTCTTACGCAGCTATACAATTTATTTATTATGTCACTGTATCAAAAATCCCGTTCGCATACAGCAACTGTATACCGGTTAAAACACGTTTTACCCTGATAATAACCCTAGAACAAGCCAAGAACGTGCCAATCATTGAGCAGTTTTTAATCAAGCGTGGATCATGCGAGTTTTTAGTGCGTCCTGTTTGTATAAAAACGTCTCTTTCACCACAAAAAAATGCGATCGTAGATCGCACTTTTTATCATCTTCGTTTTCTCACGGCGCTTAAGGTGTGGTAAGTTTTTTCGGGTCTAGTAGTGATTCTAGCTCGCCTCTGGGGATATCTGTCATCGCTTCAGCCACATCAATAACAGGCTTGTTTTCTTTGTAGGCTGTTTTTGCTATTTCTGCGGCTTTAGCATAGCCAATAACAGGGTTGAGCGCGGTGACGAGCACGGGGTTTCTGTAAAGCGCCGCTTCAATGTTATCTTGATTTACAGTAAAGCCCTCGATCGCCTGCTCGCCGATTAGCGTCGCACTGTTGGTCATTAGCGACAGACTTGAAAGCAAATTGCTGGCAATCATTGGTAGCATTACATTTAACTCAAAATTCCCAGACTGCCCACCTACAGTAATCGCCGTATCGTTACCTATTACCTGTGCTGAAGCCATTGCCACTGCTTCTGGAATAACCGGGTTTACCTTGCCGGGCATAATCGATGAACCTGGCTGTAGCGCAGGCAGCGCAATCTCACCTAAACCAGCCAAAGGCCCAGAATTCATCCAGCGCAAGTCATTAGCAATTTTCATAAGGGTGACGGCTAAACTTTTTGTCGCACCGGAAAGCGTCACTGCTGTGTCTTGAGAGCCAATCAATGCAAAGAAATTGTCAGCGGGCTTAAACGCAATGTCGGTCAGCTCCCCTAGCGCATCTGAAAATGTCGTAGCAAAATCCGCATGGGCGTTTACACCTGTTCCCACGGCAGTGCCTCCTTGGGCAAGGGTTTGAATAGCTGGCTGCACAGCGCGCAGGGTTTTAATCTGCTGCTTAAGCTGAGAAGCCCAAGCCAGTAAGCTTTGATCCATGCCTACAGGCATCGCATCCATGAGATGAGTGCGTCCGGTTTTGCAGTATTGCGCTACCGACTTTGCTTTAATTTCAATAGTACGAACTAAACTTTCAACCGCCGGTATAAGCTCGTTTGACAATGCAATAGCCGCGCTAACATGAATGGTGGTAGGGATCACATCATTTGAACTTTGCCCGTAATTTACATGATCATTCGGATGAACCTCTTCGCTGGAATAACGAGAGGCTAAGCGAGCAATGACCTCGTTGGCGTTCATGTTTGTGCTGGTGCCTGAACCAGTCTGAAATATATCAACGGGAAAATGCTGCATCACATCATCAAGTGCCAACAGCTCATCACAGGCTTTAACTATCGCTTGGCCGCGATCTTTATCCAGCACTTTGAGTTTCATGTTGGCTTGTGCTGCGGCTTTTTTTACTGTAATCAACGCGCGTACGAAGGCTTCGGGCATGCGCTGCCCGCTTACAGGGAAGTTTTGAATGGCACGCTGAGTTTGCGCGCCGTAGAGTGCATTTTCGGGGACCTGTAGCTCGCCCATACTGTCGCGTTCTGTGCGTGTTGCTGTCATGACTCGTATCCTTGTGTTGATATAGCTAGTTTTTCGGCGTGGTTGCCACGCTTTTATCAGAATCCTATTAGGGCTAGTGGCATTAGAAAACTAGGCCCTAGTAAGTGAATTATAAAAAATGGTGCACTAGCGCTTGCAGACCTTTGCTGTACATCAAAGATCAACAGGCTCTCTGGTGTTCATGTCTATTTTTATTCTCGCAAGCGCAATTCGATCACTCTCGTTACACGCGTAGCGCTCAGCTTTAAGTAACGGCTTGTACAAATGCTCTAAACAACTATGCCGCCATTGCTGACTGACCTGCGGATCGCACAGGGTTTCATAAAGCACCTCAACCGCATTTTTATAGATAGAAAATTTGTCTCTATCACTTGGCAATAAGTTGGCAACGAAAGTTACGCCATCTAGATAATTTCTTAAAAGCGTTGAGTTCAGCTCATTGTCGTTGTATCCAAATCGAACGTGTTGAACTGCATTTCGTATCGAAGACATGTGCATCCCTTGTGCGTGAAAAAACAAAAAAGCTCGATGTACATAAAAGCGCTTTCTTTATATACCACTCAATATAAATGATAATCGTTAGCATTTACAATGATCCAGTGCTATTCTTTTTCGTAAAGAAAATTGGATCTTCCAATTCCACCGATAGGTGAAGTTAACCAAAATTCAAAGGACATTATTTATGATCAAGAAGTTACTTGGTGGCACAGCCCTTTTTCTTATGGCCTCTGGTGCATTTGCTAACGAATGCGAAGTGACTGTGGAATCAAACGACGCCATGCAATTCAATACGTCGAACGTTGTTATCCCGGCGAGTTGTAGCGAGTTTACCGTGACTTTAAAGCACACTGGTCAGTTACCTAAACAAGCCATGGGCCATAACTGGGTGATGACAACAAAAGCCAACGGACAAGCAGTGGCAACAGACGGTATGAGTGCGGGTTTAGACAACAATTACGTTAAGCCAGACGATGAGCGCGTAATTGGCGCGACTGACATTATTGGCGGCGGTGAACAAACTTCTACGACCTTTTCTGTTGAAGGGTTAAGCAAAGATGAAGAATACATGTTTTTCTGCTCGTTCCCTGGTCACATCGGCATCATGAAAGGCACAGTTACGCTTTCGAGCTAAGGCGTTGCGAAAACTAGGCGTGCTTAACTAGGCACGCCTTAAACATGGATAACAATAGGTCGAGGGTGTAGTTGTAATGGATACGGCGTCTCACACATCAAAAAGCGCTAAGGCGGTGGTCCGGTATAAGCACTTACCTTCTTTTACTAGCGCCCTATTAAAAAACGTTTTTTTTCCTCACTTAACCAATAAACGGCTGTTGATGCCGCTGTTTATAGCCATTCTTCTTACTTATAACAGCACCCGTGCGGTTACTTTATCGGTGTTGTCAGATGCATTTTTTCAAGTGGCAGCGTTTGTATATGCATCGCTTGCGCTTTATTACGTCGCCACGTTGCGCGTTTCGGCCGAAGCCATTGGTAATTATATGAAAGCGCACCCTGTGCATGAGGTGGGATTATCTGCTCTACTTGGTGCTCTGCCAGGCTGCGGTGGTGCTATCATCGTTGTCACTCAGTACACGCGAGGTGTGACAAGCTTTGGAGCCGTGGTAGCAGTGCTAACCAGCACTATGGGCGATGCCGCATTTCTGTTACTCGCCCAAGCACCGTTAGATGCCTTAACCGTAATGGCCGTCAGCGTCACGGTGGGTGCAATGACGGGGCTAGTGGTCAATAAATTTCATAATTACCAGGCTCCTGAAGCCGATGGTGCGCTCCAACAATCGCAAAACTGTGATAAACCCAAAACAGTAAGCCACAAAGCCATATCACTTTCTAAAGTATTCTGGATGATTGCGAGCTTACCCTCGTTGGCGATTGCGCTTGGTTTGGCCTTTCAACTTCCCGTACACAGTTACCTTGCTATCAGTGAAAGTACACTAACGCTGATTGGTGCCGCGTTATGTATTTCGAGCCTTGGACTATGGTCTTTGTGTGGTTCGGGAAGCGGATACGCTTCGATTACGAAAGAGGATTTAATTCCGCCTCCGCCTAAATGGCAAGAGAAAGCCGCACTAGACACACAGTTTGTATTGGCATGGGTAGTACTCGCGTTTCTTATATTCGAGCTGTCTGTTGTCTGGTTTGGGCTAGACATTGCAGGGCTGCTTCAATCCATGGGCCCCGGCTTAGTTGGCCTGGCGATCATCATCGGGTTCTTACCTGGTTGCGGTCCGCAGATATTGGTAACCAGCTTATACCTTAATGGCGCAGTTCCGTTTTCAGCACAACTTGGCAATGCAATAAGTAATGACGGCGACGCGTTGTTTCCCGCCATTGCGCTCTCACCCAAAGCAGCGCTTATTGCCACAGTGTACTCTGCTATTCCTGCATTTCTTGTGGGTTATGGCTACTGGTATTTGTTTGAATAAAGCTTTCGATGCGTTAAAAGGTTGAATTAACGGCTAGGCTAGCGCTGCCCCACAGCGATTACTCTATTTCGACAGAAAGCGCTTCATTCCACGGCACGCTTATCTCATAGTTGCCTTTACGGGTTTTGTATTGATAGACCGTTGTAGAAAAAGCAATGGATTCGGGGTTTATATCTTCCTCGATAGTGAGAGTTACGTTAACCGCTTGGAAAAAGCGAAAGCGGTATTTGATATCTTCTGCCAGCAGGCTCGATTCGCCCGATTTCAGCGTGATCGCTTCACCGTTTCGCTGACCGACTACGGCAATATCTAAACTGCCATTTATCACTGCTTTTTGCTGTTTAGACTGCAGCAGAACCAACCTAAGTTGATAGGTATTGTCACTTAACTTAAAAACTTCTACCCCTTCAATGGCAAAACCTTCGTCGGTTTTCTCAGGCGCCACGACGCGTTCATAGAAACTCAGTAATTCCTGTTGCGCCTCAAGTTCTTTTTTCTGTTCGCCTAATGTATTGGTAATGCTCTCTGTCTCGAGCGTGGCAAGCTCCATGGCGACTTCCAGCTGATTCACTTTGGTAGTAAGCGCATGGTTTTCTTCAGACAAAATAGCAATAGTTTCTTGCTGAGCCTGTACTTTCTTGCTGTCGCCTTCGTCAATAATTCGCGCTAGCTTATAGCCGAACCCAACCATGGCAAACATAATAAGCGCCACTAACAGTGTCCACTTGTAGTTGCCTAAAACTTCTTTTAACTGATCTGTCGTCATGATATCTACATCAACAAAAAACACCGTGCGCTAAGGCGCTCTAAACATTATGAATTTTAGGTGTTTATGGTAAGCTTCTTTTTACGTTAATCTACTGTACCACAACATGCGCTTGCAGGCTTTAAGAGAGGAAGTAGCTCATCCACGCACATCCATTCAGTTGTGCATGCTGGGCATTGTAGGGGGAACCTGCGCGGCGCTTATCATTATACTGTTTCGGCTGTGCGTAGAATGGCTACAAGAAACAGGTGTTTCGTCGCTTCAGTCGGTGCTTACCTATGACTGGTTGGTTTGGCTTATCATGCCATTTATCAGTGTAGGGTTAATTCTATTTATCGCCTTTCTTACGGGCTTCAAGCACTACCGTTTAGGTATTCCCTTCGTTATTCATCGAGTGAAGTACTATTACGGTCATATTCCATTTAGAACCACCATTAACCAGTTCTTTGGAGGCATGCTAGCCCTGGCCGGCGGTTTCGTTGTTGGTCGAGAAGGCCCTTCCGTTCATTTAGGCGCGTCAGGCAGTAGTTTCTTAGGGCAATGGCTTCGCTTACCCTACAACAGTATTCGAATACTTGCAGGCTGCGGCATTGCGGCAGGGATCTCGGCATCATTCAACACCCCGTTTGCTGCCGTAATATTCGTGATGGAAGTCGTACTTAGAGAATACAAAATACATATTTTTGTTCCTGTCATGCTGGCTGCTGCCTGTGGCTCGGTGCTCACTCGCATTGTATTTGGGGAAGTAAACGAGCTTTCGTTTTTATCGTTTAATGCATTTAGCCAGTGGATGTATTTTTACTTGGTGCTGCTAGGCATTCTGTTAGGCATGTTAGCGGTATTATTTAATAGCCAGCTTATGCGGGTGATGACGTGGTTCAGGCCGGTTTCCATGGTGTGGCGTTTAATACTTGCTGCGCTAATTACCGGTACCATTGGTATGTTTATACCTGAAGCCCTTGGCGCCAACTTTATCGATGTTGAGCACTTATTTGATAGCTCCCCCGGCGCGCTGCTGTTGGTTTCTACTTTGGTGTTTAAAGTTATCTTGGCGGTATTTGCTATTGGCCTCGGTATTCCAGGAGGGATCATTGGCCCAGTGATGGTTATTGGCATGCTCGCTGGCGCCGTACTTTTATTGCCACTGTCGTACTTTATTGACGTACCCGAATTTACCAACAGCTTCGCCCTGTTAGGCATAGCAGGCATGTTGACCGCAGTATTGCACGCGCCTCTTGCAGCGCTTTCCGCGGTTATGGAACTATCGTACAGCCCGCAAATTATTCTACCAGCCATGTTGGTAATTGTGCCTGCTTACGTGACTTCTACGCAGTTCTTTGGCAACCGCTCTATTTTCATACGCCAGCTTGATTATCAAAATCTCCCTTACGCTATCTCGTCTATTCGTGAAGCACTTGAGAAAACGGGCGTACTTGCAGCGATGAATACTGAGTACAAGCTATTTCACGATGCGCCAGAGCAAGCGTTAATTAACTACTTAGAAAGCGATCCAACAAAAATTGTCATTCAGAAGTTAAAATTTGAAATAGATGTACAGTATAAGCTGGTCCAATACAATGTGAGTTTGGAACACGATGCAACAGCGTTAAACTATTACGAAATGGAAGGTATTAGCGCGCAGTCTACGCTGCACGAAGTATACGAACACCTTAAAAACTCGCGCTCTGGCGCAGTTTATATTTACGATCAGGAGCTAAACGATATTATTGGCGTAGTAACGTGGAATATCTTACAAAGCTTCTTACAAAAGGCTCATTATTAGTATGTACATTTTATGGTTTAAAGCGCTGCACATCTTTTTCATGCTGGCTTGGATGGCAGGACTTTTCTATTTACCGCGACTTTTCGTTTATCACGCGACAACGAAATCTCAAGTGGTAAAAGACGAATTTAAGGTCATGGAGCGCCGCCTGTGGTTCTTTGTTACTCCATTCGCCTTGTTAACTCTGGCATTCGGCGTTGCGCTTATTGTCAGCTATGGTGGAACTTGGTTTAAAATGTCGGGGTGGCTTCATATAAAGTTGCTGCTGCTTCTTGCTATTTACGGCTATCACTTCTATTTGTTTAAGTTAATGAAGCAATTTGCACGCGACGAAAATAGACACTCTCCGCGCTTTTATCGCTTTTTAAATGAAGCGCCGGTGCTTATCATTCTCGCCATCGTTTGCCTGGCTGTGGTAAAACCTTTATAAAAGTTTAAGCCAAACTAAATAGTAAAGGCGCACGTACAAAATTATTGAAAAGTCAGTACTCAAGGAACCAGTACTGCTGTGTAGTGTGAGAAGTAATTTTAAGCTTGTTGTTGAGAGTGTTGTAAGCATTGCACATAGTCGCCCAGAACCTGCTGTTTCTCGGGTTTAACAAATTGTTTTTATCGGAATGCTATACATGGATGACAGTAATCAACACCTCAAGCATTTGCTCAAACAGACAGACATTGCCTTTAAGGCGCTTATGAGGGAGCCTGCTTCACGGCTTCTTAACGAGCAATACGAAAAGGCGAAGCTTGAACTAGACAGCTATACCGCTTCGCTTAAACACACGTTGAATCAACGGCATCAACAACAAAGACAGCGCTAATTTTGAATTAGCGTTTTTGTTTTTTGCTTCTCCTGCAGCTCCCAGTGATCAAATTTTCCCCTAGGTTACTTTGTTAAAGGTTTCAAATTGATTGGGTAACGCGCCGGCTAGCTCCCCTGACAACTTAGTGTAATCTGCCAGCACCGAAGGAAGCTGTTTAACAAGCATATTTATATTACTTTCAAGCTGAGCAGCTTGTTTGTCGTTTCTGTAAGACAAGGCTAATTCAATATTAGCAAGCGTTGAGAAAAGCTTTAAACATCGAGACAGGCGAGCTTCTGCAGGTTCTGTTTTCTCAGGCTCGTTATCGTCACAGTCTTTCTTGTTCGCCTTACTTTTTTCTAAATGCTTTTCCCAATGGTTCCACGCATTTTGCCACACAGGTTCTAATTGCTTGTGCACGTGTAAAAGCCCATTTAGCCAGCTTTCGAGTTCTTTCGAAGGCCTCGTCGTTCCTTGCACCTCTATCGCAACGTTCAATTCACTAGGCATGGGCGACTTTTCCTGACGCATAAAATCCAAATGCGCCCGCAGGCCATTCATTAATGTATCAGCAAGCTTATCTACATCTTTGTCTACAAGGTGGCTGTCACTAGACTGTATGAGCCACGGCATCCACTGTTCAGGCATGGGAATTTCTGGTGCGGAGGCAACGGCAAAGATCATTCCATCTACGTAATAAGCATCCGGAAGCACATTTTCGAAACTGGGAAGCGAAACAATATCGCTGATTGTGTTTATTGGAAACCCATCTTTCACCATTACCATCCTATTTTAATTTGCGTTCTCTTGTATGAAACGGTAGTCTGCGCGGCCACTTTGTAGAGGGCATGTTTTGTAACCTTTTATCTACCCAAAATAATGGGAAATAAGGTAAAGAGTAAACAACAAACTTCTACACTGGGTACGCGACAATAGGTTTAAAACCAATCTGTTACTGTATTGGTTTAGCGGTACTGTTGCGTGCTCGCCTACCTATTGTCATGATAGCAAAACTTAACTAAGAGTCGTTGCAATGGCAAAAGATAAATCAGGATACATCATCGCGGCCGCCTTTATTGGCCCTGGAACAGTAACTACAGCAAGTCTGGCAGGTGCAAACTTTGGCTTTCACCTAGTATGGGCGCTCCTTTTCTCCATATTCGCAACCATAGTACTGCAAGACATGGCAGCGCGTTTAGGTGTGGCCAGCGGCCAAGGCCTAGCCAGTGCAATGAAAAATATGGCTTACAAGCCATGGCTAAAGAATCTTTTTATCGTGCTTATCGTCAGTGCTATCGGCATTGGCAACGCAGCCTATGAATCGGGCAACCTAACCGGCGCTGCAATCGGGCTAGACGCATTTATCAGTATAGGCATTGGCCCCTGGGCCAGTATTTTGGGCACGATCGCTATAGTTTTACTCTGGTCGGGCAGCTACAAGTGGATAGAGACAGTACTGGTTTATCTCGTCTTTATTATGGCTGGCGTATTTCTTATCACGCTGTTAGTAGCCAAACCTGATATCGCCGCGATGTTTAGTCAGTTAATGTCTCCGCGGCTGGACGCAGACGCCATTACCACGGTGCTGGCGCTTATTGGTACCACCATCGTGCCTTATAACTTGTTTCTTCACGCGAGCCTAGTTGCAAAATCATCGAAAGGCCAAGATAAACAAGAAGCCGTCGTCGCGTGCCGAAACCAGTCTGCTAGAGCTATTAGTATGGGTGGGCTTATTACGCTTATCGTAATGGCAACAGCAATGATGGCGTTCTTCAATCAAGCTGCCACTATGGACGCTTCGAACATGGGCGAGCAGCTTAAACCGGTTTTAGGTGACAAAGCTCAGTGGTTCTTTGCACTAGGGTTATTCGCCGCAGGCTTAACCAGTGCTATCACTGCGCCGCTAGCAGCCGCTTATGCGGTAACAGGAGCGCTGGGGCTTTCTGACGATATGCAAAGCAAGAGCTTTAAAGCGGTATGGTTTATCATCATTGTAGTGGGTGTCAGCGTTGCAGCACTTGGCTTTAAGCCCCTACCCGCCATCTTGTTTGCTCAAGCGACTAATGCTCTTTTACTGCCAATTATTGCCATATTCCTATTGGTCGTTATGAATAAAAGCACCGCACTGGGTGAATTTAGAAACACATGGAAAAGTAACCTGGCAGGCTTTCTGGTAGTGGGTACTGTGATTGGTTTAGGCCTGTATAAACTAATCGGCGTATTTAGCTAGCTGCAAAAATGGCAAAAATGGGGTCAGAGTAATTTAATCCCTTTGTATGTCGTTGTAGCGTGCACTTGAAGATAGCAATGAAATTACGTGACTAACAAACTAACTGCATATGAGAAGGGCCAAAGTAATACTTTGGCCCTTTTTAATAGAAAGCGTAGCTGCAAAAAGTACTCTGACCCCATTTTGGGGATGAAAAAGTACTCTGACCCCAATTTTTAGCTGGCGAGGCGTTGCAGAATATCTTGGAGCATCGCTTTGCTGCAGCCAAAGTTAATTCTGAAATGGTCCGCCTTGTGAAAATCGATGCCTGGTGACGGGCCTACGCCTTTCTCTTCGGCCCACTGCTGAACGTTTTCTACACCTAGTCCACTGGCGTCTACCCACGCAAGGAAAGTCGCATCGGCTTTGAGCATTTTAAGCCCGTCAATACTGTTTACTGTGTTAAACACCATATCTCTATTTTCACGCAAGTAGGTAAGTTGCTGCTGATGCCACTCGTCACATTGAGTAAATGCTGCTTCTGTAGCCGCCAAGCCCAATACAGTAACCCAAGGTACGATGCCCGCTGCGGCATTGGTAAATGCCTGACGCAGTTGGCGATTAGGGATGATGGCAAAAGACGTTCCCAAACCAGCAATATTAAATGTTTTACTGGCAGCCATTAGCGTAACGCTATTTTCAGCAAGGTTCGACTCGCGGCCCGCCGGTATGTGCTGCTTGCCTTCTTCTAGAATAAGGTCGCAGTGGATTTCATCAGAACATAGCTTAACGTTGTTCGCGTTACAGATCTCAGCAATGCGATCTAATTCAGCTTTAGTAAGCACCGAACCTACCGGGTTCATTGGGTTACAAAGAATAAACAGCTTACATTTAGGATCAGCCGCTTCTCTTTCTAATGCTTCAAAATCTAACGTATAGCGCGCACCTTCAACACTTGAGATAGTTTCAGAACTCGTGCCGTCGTCATTTTGCACTACCGTGCCTATATCTACCCGTTCGAGACCATTTAGTTTTGGGGCAGCCAGTAGAGGCGGATAATTAGGTGTTTGAATAAGTACTTTATCACCGGGTTCACAATAGGCTTTACACGCTACGTTAAACGCTGGCACAACGCCTGGTGTCCACACTAGCCACTCGGGTTGAATTTCCCAATTATGCTTATCTTTAAGCCATCTCACTACAGCCTGAATAGCGCCTTCGTGATGTGCAGGCAGTATGTAACCCATGTTGCCATGCTCAACCTGACCCGAAATGGCGTCTAGAATTGGCTGCGCGCAACGAAACTCGGTATCAGCAACCCACGCAGGAATGATGTCTTTTCCTTTGTACTTTTGCCATTTAAACGAAAACGTGTCTTTTCTAGGAGGGGTATTATCGAATAAGGAGCTCACATTACATCCTGTTGCATAAAAACTTATGTCAACAGTGTAGAATCTTAGCGCCTCATAAACTAGGGGCGTGAGAAGAATTAACCCGAATTTGCTATATCGAAATGTGCTTTATTAGAGATAAATAAATAGTTCTAAAAGCAAAAAAGATGAGCATTGCCGAATACGTTAATTTTACGCAAGCCGTCTTCAAGTCCGGTATGGATTTTCTGTTCGCACAGATACGTTTAGCGTGTAAGCAATAAAGTGTAAAAACATCGATAGACTTAGCTAGCCTTAGACACCACTTCTTTCGACTTTTGTACAAGCTCTTCCATGTTAAGTGGCTTAGCCAAAAACCCGGTGACTTGCAGTTTACGTGCTTCTATTACTAATTCTTTGCTAGGGTCGGCAGTAATGAGTAAAAATGGAACATTCAAGCCCGATGACTGACAGGTTTTTAGGAGACTAAGTCCGTCATAATCTGGCATTACTTGATCACTAATGATCAAGCTGATAGATTCTGCGGTTTGTTGCAGCAAAAAATCCCTTGCAAATTTACTACGTGTAAATGGATACACGGTGGCGTCTAACTGCGTTTCCAACGCGTCAGTGATAAGGTCAAGCGTGATAGGATCATCTTCAACTACTGCTACAGAAAACACTACCCTTCCCCTTTCATTAGGTCATTAGACAGAAATATTACAACGACTTAGCTGATGTGTTAAGGCGTTTGCCTATTGTACCAATCCGCATAGATAAGTGCTCGCTGGGTATTGAGCTATGTGGGCTGATATTTTCAAGCATAGAATCTCTGAACGTATTTAACCACTAACCTTTGGTCGATATTTAAACTTTTTCTAACGTTTTAGTGATAACGCTAGAAAGCCGTTTTATTGATGGGAAGTTACAGGCTAAACTCATCGGCAAAATGGAAAAAAAATGCCAGCTGACGCTGGCATTTTTAAAATCAATGTAAGTCTTAGAAGCTATTAAGACTTAGGTGCACGTGATGCGCGCTTACGCTCGTTTTCAGTAAGAAGCTTCTTACGAATACGGATAGACTCTGGCGTTACTTCTACTAGTTCATCATCATCGATAAACTCAAGCGCTTGCTCAAGAGACATTTTGATTGGTGGAACTAGAGTTTGCGCTTCGTCAGTACCAGAGGCACGTACGTTTGTAAGCTGCTTACCTTTAAGCGCGTTTACTGTTAGGTCGTTGTCACGGCTATGAATACCAATAACCATACCTTCGTACACTTCAACACCGTGACCGATGAATAGGCGACCGCGTTCTTGAAGGTTAAACAGGGCGTTAGTTAGTGCTTTACCGTTTGCGTTAGCGATTAGAACACCGTTCTTACGCTTACCGATGATACCGCCTTTATACGGACCATAGTGATCGAACGTGTGATATAGCAAACCAGAACCCGACGTTAACGTCATGAATTCTGTTTGGAAACCAATTAGGCCACGGCTTGGAATGATAAAGTCGATACGAACACGACCTTTACCATCTGGAGACATGTCAGTCATTTCTGCTTTACGCAGACCAAGCTGTTCCATGATTGAACCCTGGTGCTGTTCTTCACAGTCGATAGTCAAGGTTTCGTATGGTTCTTGCGTTGCGCCGTCAACTTCTTTCAGAATTACTTCTGGACGTGACACTGCAAGCTCGTAACCTTCACGACGCATGTTTTCGATAAGAATACCTAGATGAAGTTCACCACGGCCAGATACGCGGAACTTGTCCGGATCAGGCATTTCTTCAACGCGCAGTGCAACGTTGTGTACTAGTTCGTCTTTAAGACGCTCTAGAATGTTACGTGACGTTACATACTTACCTTCTTTACCTGCAAACGGCGAGGTGTTTACCTGGAACGTCATGGTTACTGTAGGCTCGTCAACCGTAAGTGGAGGAAGTGCTTCTACAGTGTTGATGTCACAAATGGTGTCAGAGATCTTAAGTTCGCCAAGACCTGTGATTGCAATGATGTCGCCCGCGTGAGCAGATTCAACTTCGTGGCGAGCAAGGCCAAGGTAGCCGTAAACTAAGCCAACTTTGCCGTTGCGTTTTTTGCCATCAGCAGTAACAACCGTTACTTGTTGGTTTGGCTTAACAGAACCACGCTTAACACGACCTACGCCGATTACACCCACGTATGAGTTGTAGTCAAGCTGAGAGATCTGCATTTGGAATGCGCCGTCGATATCTGCATCAGGAGGAGAAACTTGGTCAACGATAGTTTGGAACAATGCCGTCATATCGTCTTCTTTAGTATCTGCATCTAGTGATGCCCAACCGTTAAGTGCAGACGCATAAACAACTTGGAAATCTAGCTGTTCGTCAGTTGCACCTAGGTTGTCGAATAGGTCGAAAACTTGATCCATAACCCAATCAGGACGCGCACCAGGCTTGTCGATTTTGTTGATAACAACAATTGGCTTAAGACCTTGAGCAAATGCCTTTTGCGTAACGAAACGGGTTTGTGGCATCGGGCCTTCTTGTGCATCTACAAGTAGAAGTACAGAGTCAGCCATCGACATTACACGCTCTACTTCACCACCGAAGTCAGCGTGTCCTGGAGTATCTACGATGTTGATACGGTAGTCGTTCCAGTTAATCGCTGTGTTCTTAGCTAGGATGGTAATGCCACGTTCTTTCTCGATGTCATTCGAGTCCATTACGCGCTCTTCTTGCTCGCCTCGAGATTCAAGGGTGCCAGACTGCTGTAACAGTTTGTCTACCAGGGTGGTCTTACCGTGGTCAACGTGGGCGATGATTGCGATGTTGCGCAATTTATTAATATCAGTGGTATTCATGCTTATATAGAGCCTGTGTAAATCAACGTCTACTTCAATTCAGTGGAAAGGAGTATGCGTTAGATTTGTTGCAAAAAAATGCAGATAGAAAAATTTGCGCGGATTGTACAGAAAAACCACGACGTTTGCGCATCTTTTTTTTGATGGAAACGAGTTTTATTGGTTTTCAAACACTTGTTCAACAAATAACCAGCCCCGTTGCACCTAATTGATCATATTTGGTGGCTATACGTTACAAAGTAATCTAGGCTGATTGACGTATAAATGAGCACGAAGCGCCATATTGGTGCAACGCTGCATCAATATAGTGCAATTTAATTCAAACGGAAGTGATGGATGCCCGTCTATGCCACAGAAATCGGCACACATATAGATGGCATGATAATCGCTTTCACTTTTGCCACTGTTGGAGTGAAGCTGATCATTCCGCATTTTTACATTAAACCTGGAGGACACGATGTCAGTAGAAAAGGCATTAGAGCTGATTAAAGAAAGTGAAGCGAAGTTTGTAGATTTACGTTTTACCGATACAAAGGGTAAAGAACAACACGTATCTATTCCTGCGAGCGTTGTAGATGAAGAGTTTTTCGAAGAAGGTAAAATGTTCGATGGTTCTTCAATCGCTGGCTGGAAAGGCATCAACGAATCAGACATGGTTCTTCTTCCAGACGCAACAAGCTGCGTAGTTGACCCTTTCGCTGAGGAAACGCAAGTAAATATCCGTTGTGACATCGTTGAACCTTCAACAATGGAAGGTTATGAGCGTGACCCACGTTCAGTTGCTCGTCGTGCAGAAGAATTCCTAAAATCAACTGGCATCGGTGACACATGTTTCTTCGGCCCAGAGCCAGAGTTTTTCCTTTTTGATGACGTACGCTTCCACACTGACATGGCGGGCTCTTTCTACAAGATTGACTCTTCTGAAGCTAAGTGGAACTCTGGCGAAGAGTTTGAAGGCGGCAACATGGCACACCGCCCTGGCGTTAAAGGCGGTTACTTCCCAGTACCACCAGTGGACTCTGCGCACGATATCCGTGCTGCAATGTGCCTAGTTATGGAAGAAATGGGTCTTGTTATCGAAGCGCACCACCACGAAGTGGCAACTGCTGGCCAAAACGAAATTGCTTGCGAATTTAACACGCTAGTTAAGAAAGCTGACGAAATCCAAGTTTACAAGTATGTAGTTCACAACGTTGCACACGCATACGGACAAACCGCTACCTTTATGCCTAAGCCGCTTGTTGGCGACAATGGTTCTGGTATGCACTGCCACCAATCTATCTCTAAAGATGGCGTAAACATCTTCGCGGGTGACAAGTACGCAGGCCTTTCTGAAGAAGCACTTTACTACATCGGTGGTATTATCAAGCACGCGCGTGCAATCAACGCGTTTGCTAACGCTTCAACTAACTCATACAAGCGTCTAGTTCCTGGATTCGAAGCACCGGTAATGCTTGCATACTCTGCACGTAACCGTTCTGCGTCTATTCGTATTCCTCACGTAACTAGCGATAAAGCGCGTCGTATCGAAGTACGTTTCCCTGACCCAACAGCCAACCCATACCTAGCGTTCACCGCTATGCTTATGGCCGGTATCGACGGTATTAAGAACAAGATCCATCCTGGTGATTCAATGGATAAAGACTTGTACGACCTACCGCCAGAAGAAGCTGCTGAAATTCCAACAGTTGCAAGCTCGCTAGAAATGGCGCTTGAAGCCCTTGATAACGACCGCGACTTCCTTAAAGCAGGTGGCGTTATGACTGACGACATGATTGATGCATACATCGACCTTAAGTCTGAAGAAGTAACCAAACTTAACATGACTACTCACCCAGTTGAGTTCGACATGTACTACAGCGTGTAAATTCGCACTGTATAGCAATTTATACTAAAGCCCGCTCTGCGGGCTTTTTTTATGCGTACGATTTATCTACTATGTTTTTATAGCTATGCTAACGAATACTCTTTCATGCTACATCAACTGCGCACAGGGCTTTGCCCCGCTGCACTTGCATACATCTAAAGAGGTTATCAATAAGCCAGACGTAGCAAGCTATGTAAATTAGCCAGCTAGCCAAAACCACATTAATTAGGTAACGACACGTGCACAACATGACGCGACACATTTGCTTAATTTCGCTATTACTAAGTAGCGGCAACGGCTTACTGCCTGTGCAAGCGGAAATGCTGAGCCAACAAAGTACCCAGCAAGAAGCACAAGAAAGCGTAACCGAACAAAGCGGCAATGCAACATCAGCTGCAGCTACCTCTCCAATGACCATATACAAGGTGGTAGGTAAAGACGGCTCTGTGACTTACACTGACAAGCCGCAGCAAAACGCAGAACCCCTAGCGTTCGATGTAAAAACGCAAAACGTAGTAACCGCGGCAAAGGTTACTCCACCTCCCCCTGCGAAGCCGGCTGCCCCCAAGCCCAACTATCGCGTAGTCATTAAGTCACCTGCACCAGAAGCGACAATTCGCAATAACTTGGGAGAATTCACTATCTCTGCCGCACAACCTGGTGCACCCAAAGCGCCAATCTACCGATTAATCTTTGACGACGCCCCATTAGCTAGCAATAGTTCAGGCGTCTTTAAGCTTTCTGGTATCCATCGTGGGGCACATACTTATAAAGTTGAACTCACGAACAATACGGGCAAGACTCTTGCATCGTCTCCATTACAAACCCTTTACCTGCATCAGGCATCGGCGTTAATTAATAACTAATAGCGTGCAACCATTGTTATGTATGCGCACCATAGAGGTTCAGTGAACATTTCTTCTTGAGCTCTTTATTCGCGCAACGCATCATTGCAAGCTACAATGCACAATTATGGTGCAAAGGAGACGAGCTCGGATGCATTCCACCGAGTTAGAAACACAACAGCTAATCAATAGCCTAAATACCGCACTGGTAATGGTAGACAACAAACTTACGATTGTTTATGCCAACCACGCTGGTGAAGCTTTGTTTGAGACTGGATTAAAACAACTTATTGGACATCCACTTCAAGATTTTTTCTTGCCGGGCACAATAGAAACCACCCGACTTAAAGCTGCCATCAGAAAAGGTGAAGATTTCACCGAAAACGAAATTAAGTTGGCTTTTCGAGATAACCGCTATGTATCTGCCGACCTAACCGTTACCAACTTGCACTTCGAAGACGGCCCACGACTGCTATTTGAAGTTAAAAAGATTGACCAGCAAAAGCGAATTTCTCGAGAAACTTTACAAAACGCGCAACATTACGCAGCACGAGAATTGGTTCGCGGCCTTGCACACGAAATCAAAAATCCTCTTGGTGGTATTCGCGGTGCAGCACAGCTATTAGAAAAAGAGCTGATTGACGAGCATAAAGAATTTACAAGCATGATCATTGAGCAGTCTGATCGTCTGCGAAACTTAGTTGATCGTTTGCTTGGACCTAATTCACTACCTCGATTTGAAGAAAGTAACGTGCATCAAGCGCTTGAAAAAATACGCAGCTTAATGCGCTTTGACTCAGACAATCCCATTACCATAGTTCGCGACTATGACCCCAGCATTCCACCGCTTATGTTAGACCCTGACATGATTCAGCAAGCGGTGCTCAATATTGTGCGCAACAGCGTTCAGGCATTAACCGAGAGTCAAACCCCCAACCCACAAATTAGGTTAATTACGCGAATAGAGCGCCAAATGACAATTCAAACGAAGCGTCACGCGCTGGTAGCAAAAATAAAAATTATTGATAACGGCCCGGGTATTCCGGCTGAAGTAAAAGACACACTTTTCTACCCCATGGTCACAAGCAAGCAAAATGGCTCTGGGTTGGGTTTGTCTATTTCACAGACCCTTATAAACCACCACGGCGGCAAAATAGATGTAGATAGCTACCCTGGTCACACTGAGTTCGTAATTTACATACCAATAGATCGTAAGGAGACAGACGATGACGAATGAGTCTGTGTGGATTGTCGATGATGACAGTTCTATTCGTTGGGTGCTGCAAAAGGCCTTACAAGCAGCAGATATCAGCTGCTTAAGTTTTGAAAACCCTGAAGATTTATTGCTTCAACTTCAAAGCAGCCAAGCCCCTGAAGTCATCATTTCAGACATAAGAATGCCACAAATGGACGGCATGACGTTACTGAACGAAGTGCATGCCTCGCACCCTATGCTCCCCGTTATCATTATGACGGCGCATTCGGATTTAGACAGCGCAGTTAACGCATATCAAAAAGGCGCCTTTGAATATTTGCCAAAGCCATTTGATATCGACGAGGCAGTAACCTTAACCCAGCGGGCGCTGGCACATGCCAGAGAGCAGTCCACCGTATCTAAAGCGCAAGTTGAAGACGTAGTAACGGAAATTATTGGCGAAGCACCTGCCATGCAGGAAGTGTTTCGTGCCATAGGTCGCTTGTCTCGCTCTTCAATTAGCGTGCTAATTAACGGGCAATCAGGAACGGGTAAAGAACTTGTGGCGCACGCCCTTCATAGGCACAGCCCAAGAGCAAGTAAACCTTTCATCGCCCTTAATATGGCCGCCATTCCTGCCGACCTTGTAGAGTCAGAGCTATTTGGCCATGAGAAGGGCGCGTTTACCGGAGCCCAGGCAGCTCGCCAAGGCCGCTTCGAACAAGCCGACGGCGGAACATTGTTCTTAGATGAAATAGGCGATATGCCGTTAGATGTACAAACCCGCCTTTTACGTGTGCTTGCAGACGGCCAGTTTTATCGTGTCGGTGGCCATCAGTCAGTGAGTGTGGACGTACGCATCATCGCTGCAACTCACCAGAATTTAGAACAAAGGGTTGCTGAAGGTAAGTTTAGGGAAGATTTGTTCCACCGCTTAAACGTTATCCGAGTGCACCTTCCTTCACTTAACGAGCGCCGCGAAGATATTCCATTACTGACCCGTCACTTCTTGCGCCGAGCAGCCAAAGAACTTGATGTAGAAGCTAAAAGCATATCGAAAGACGCTGAGCGCGTAATGTCTCAGCTACCATGGCCTGGAAACGTAAGGCAGCTAGAAAACGTGTGTCGCTGGTTAACAGTAATGGCGAGTGGTCAAGAAGTGCTGCCCAGCGATCTGCCACCGGAAATTCACAGCGACAGCAGTATTGAAAAACCTAGCGCTGAATCGGGTGAGTGGCCAGATTTGTTGGCAAGCTGGACCGATAAACAGCTTCGCGACGGCCATCACAATATTCTTAACGACGCGATGCTGACGTTTGAGCGTATTATGCTTGAGCGAGCACTTCAGCACACTCATGGTCATAAACAAGATGCGGCTAAACGCTTGGGTTGGGGAAGAAATACGCTTACCCGTAAACTGAAAGAACTCGGTGTGAATTAACGCTCACATTACAAAAAAGGGCATTTGCGTGCCCTTTTCAATTTCCCTTACTCATCTTCATACACCAGTATATCGCCAGGTTGGCACTGTAGATGATGACAAATTGCTTCTAATGTCGAAAACCTAACGCCTTTCACTTTGCCGCTTTTCAATAGTGACAAGTTTGCCTCAGTTATTCCAATTTTCTGTGCCAGATCTTTAGAGCGAATTTTGCGCTTCGCCATCATAACGTCAAGGTTAACAAGAACAGGCATCACACAATCTCTTTGTTTTCTTTATCTAATTCTGCTGCAGCGCTAAATATGTGAACCAGCACAGGTAAGCACAACACTATAATTATAGTCATAGGGTTAAGACTTATATCAATCGAACTACTAGGCACTACTAGGTAGGTCGCCAAAGGCGTCATTAACATTTTATAACAGACATAAAAAACCGTGATCCAAGATACGTATTTCAAGTGTCGTAACGTGGTTTTTGCATAAAAAAGTCCTCTACTTAGCGCAAGTAGCAAATGCTGAAGAAAATAGAAGCCGAGCAACCAGGAACCAATCAAAGGAGAGAAAATGGTTGCTAACAAAAACTGTGATTCTTCGTACTGAAGCCACAAGGCGTCAAATTGATGGCCTCCAAAGGTCACCCACCACTGCCCTTGTAATACGAAGCCATAGATGGCAATACTTAAAAAAATGCCTACAACAGCAAACAGCATTATTCGAGTGAAGTGACTAACCCTTTTTAATTCTTCAATAGATTGCATTGCGCGCTCTTTTTGTCCTTTTTTTTATCAGTTTACGCCACCGTAATACACAACACAAAAATCCTCGTACAACAGAAACATTTTATTACAAAACACTCATTAATTATTGTAAAACAATAATTATTTTACCTTAAACTTAATAAAAAAGACGAGGTAATTGTTATGATTAATCACACTAATAAAGCTTCACGTGTTGGCTGTAAATGCAGTTGTCAGCGTTGGATACTTATTACAACTTTGCTTGTTGGTCTGTCAGGATGTCGCATTTGGGACATGGCCGCCTTTCAGTGGAAAAATGAAAATGCGAAAACCGCTTGGCTAAATGAAGGCAAAAACACTGACAAAGAATTCGTAGATGAAAGCATTACTCGAACCGTGGTGCCTTTTACTATGCTCAATAACCACATTTTGGTGAATGTGACTGTTAATAAAACCATGCCACTCACTTTCGTACTAGACTCAGGCGCAGCTGCCACCGTCATTACTGAAACTAATAAAACCAATGCACTTGAGTTACCCACGAACAAGCCAATTACAATAGGAGGAGCAGGAAGCGGAAAGGCGCCTACGGCTTACATCGTGCATAACGCCCATATTCAATTAGGTGGGTTTTCTATCTCTGATTTATCAGTAATTTATACACCAACATCTGCGATGCCTTTTCGCAGTGTAGATGAAACGTATTTCGACGGTGTACTCGGCGCTGATTTTTTTAACTGTTGTCTTGTAGAAATCAACCACGACGCTAAGACATTAACAATTACCAAACCAGACGATAACAGTAGAGCGCATTATCGCACTGAACAATGGCAGGAAGTCGTTATGCCTGTAGAGAGCAATACGCCTTACTTCACCACGACACTTCACGATGAAAAGAAACTGACAACGGTAAAACTCATGCTGGATACGGGTTCGACAGGAACACTGAGTTTATTTGCGGAAAATGACCGTTTTGCATTGCCAGATAAAACCTTTGCAGCAACAAGTACTGGAATTCAAGGGACGTCGGCTAACCTTGTGGGCCTGCTGCCTCACTTCTCCTTAGGCGACACCACGTTTAATCAGCTGCCAACATACTTTAGATTTGAAGGGAGTAATTCGCAGGACGGAAGCGACGGGGTACTGGGCAATCAAGTTCTAAAACGTTTTAACACTGTGTTTGATTTTTCTGCAGAACGCATGTGGTTCCAACCCAGCAAGCAATTTATTTCCTTTATTGGCGCAGATCGTTCTGGCCTTCGCTTGCTCCCCCACATCGAAGGTGCCATTGTCTTAGATGTTGCTAAAGATACCGGCGCTTATACCGCCAAAATTTCAGTCAATAGTATCATCACTGAATTTGAAGGTGAGCCAGTTACCTATGCAAGCTTCGATAAACTGAAAATGGCGCTGAGTCACCCCAAAAGAGAAACAGTGCCACTTTGTTGGGAATTCAAAAACCAGAAACTCTGTAACGAAGTACCGCTTGACTCGAGATTGTGATTTGGCGGCAGTTAAAGACAGCCAACAATTCAATTAGCACCTAACTCAAATTGTAACCAGAGGACAGTTCTCACTGTCCTTTCGTCAGTAACGCCGTCATTCCCTGATTGAAATGCCTTACCCACTTCATACTAAACTGGCCTTTGGCGCTTCGATTTATTTCTATCACCGCCTCTTTTTTGGAAAGTACGTTATCTTCATTGTGTGCTCTTGGGTGTGTCATTGCATCGTAGGTATCAACAATGGCTAGTAACTTCGCACCTTCACATATATCGTCTTCTTTTAGCCCCAATGGATAACCTGTTCCA
This sequence comes from Alteromonas sp. DY56-G5, assembly GCF_041414725.1. Classification (NCBI taxonomy): domain Bacteria; kingdom Pseudomonadati; phylum Pseudomonadota; class Gammaproteobacteria; order Alteromonadales; family Alteromonadaceae; genus Alteromonas; species Alteromonas sp. DY56-G5. Next base: position 92,833 of record NZ_JANHZQ010000011.1, read on the forward strand.
TCAGTGCGTTCATGGTGCTGCATTACGATTTTGCGCGCCATGTCCCATTGATCCAGGTGCTCTAACAACCGGGCACTTTTATACACATGAGAGCGCATAAGATTAAATTCGATATCGCTTAGCGCATCGCCTTTGTGCAAAAGCTTCAATGGCATGAAGGCCATTCCAAAGTCATGCACATAGCTGGCTACGGCAAGCTGATCTTCGTCGATAGGGTTTTCGGCCACATCGTTAATATACATAGCCAGTTTGGCAATGCGATCACCACGACCAGACCAGTAGTTAGAGCGGCGTTCAATGGTTTGCATTAAGTCGCGGAAAAATAGAATATCTTGCTTCTTTTCACTACTAATATCTTTAGGAATACCTGTAGCCGCTAACGTAGGGGGCTTTATCTGAACGTTTTGTGGGTCGTCTTCATCCGCAACAATATCTAACGCTGGGTTAAGTAATAAGACCGCTTCGGTAAGGCGTTTTTCATGCTCAGCAGTATTTTCAGGTGTCACACGACCGATAGCTAAAACCAGCTGATTGTGAAGATTGTCATCGTATTCGGCTTTCCCACTGGCCATTACAGCCTCTACGAAGGCTTTTACTCTGTCCATGGTAAGCAATACCAAGTCACTCATAGTACTTGTGTACGCCACCTGCCCTTTGCGCAAATAATCTAGCAAGTCCTCTACATGCTGCAAAAGCGGGATCATGGGAGAGAAGTTAACCAGGCCTAAATCACCTTTAATGGTGTGGATTGAGCGAAACAGAGCACGCTGCAATTCGTTGTCTTCCGGACGAAGCTCTAGTTCAATCAAGGTTTGTTCACTTGATTCATAGAGTTCGTTTATTTCCTCCATAAGGTCAGCAAGAATATCTTCTTCTAGGTCGTCTGGAGTAAATGTCTGCATATAGTGGTTACCGAGTTAGGTTCGATTGCGCTTTTTATTATTGTAATTGGGTATCGGCAAAATTTCCTCATACTAAAGGTGAGAAACATAGCCACTTTTGCAACTTATTGCTCAACTATACCTTCCGCACTGTAAAAACTCATCGGACAAGTGTACGCTGAAACTTCATCTATACTGCGCGCGTCAATTGTATCTAGGAGTTGTTTTGATCGCTTTATTCCGCATTCCGGCACTTTTTATCGCTTTTTTACTCATTAACATCGTTCTGCTAATTGTTTGTATCGCACGACCTTTTCACAAAGATAACGTGCATATTGCGGGTAGTATGTATTCACTTATGGCTAAGGTCGTAGGTCTCAAAATTATTATAAAGAAAGATCCTGCGGTTAAAATAAACGAGCCCTACGTCTACATCGCCAATCATCAAAACAGTTTCGACGTTATCACTATCTGTAAAGCTGCACTGCCTGGCGTGGTAACCATTGGCAAAAAGAGCTTAAAGTGGATCCCTATTTTCGGCCAAATCTATTGGTTGTCAGGCAATATCATGATTGATAGAAAGAATTCAGGTAAAGCCCGTAATACACTCGATATTGCTGCAAAACGCATTGCGAAAAAGAAAACGTCGGTATGGCTATTCCCAGAAGGTACGCGAAGCTATGGCAGAGGCATATTACCTTTCAAACAAGGTGCATTTCGCCTAGCTAAGACCACCAACGAACCGGTTGTTATGGTAACCGCCAGCAATTTGCACAATAAAGTAAAATGGAACCGTTGGAATAACGGAATTGTGCTTATTGATATTGCTGCCCCTCAGGCTTTGAGCGAGGACAAGACAATTAAAGAGTGGATGGTGCATTTTAACGATGAAATGAAACAAAAGTTTGATGCGCTTAATACACAGGTCGATGAACTGGAAAAAAGCAGGTAAACTTGCGTCAAAATTGCTAACGAGTGTTTATTATGACCCAGTTCGATGAAAGAGAAGAGTGGTACGAGTTTAACCAAGAAACTATTGATGCCCTTCTAGAAGACGGCAGCCAAGCCGATGCCGAATATACCATTGAGCACCACTTCGCCAGCACTGACTTCGACGTGCTAGAAAAGGCAGCTGTTGATGCGTTTAAAGCTGGTTTTGAAGTCACCGACGCAGAAGAGCTTATTCTTGACGATGGCGAAACCATTTTCTGCTTCGACGCGGTTGCAGAGAGAAAGCTAGATATTGAAAAACTTAATGCGGACTCTGACGCCTTGCTTAAAATTGCCGACAAGCATGATGTAACCTACGACGGTTGGGGTACTTACTTCGAGCCGCGTGAAGAAGGTGAATACGAAGAAGAAGATCACTACTTCGACGACTGATCTCTAAGGCACCCTCACCGTTTTAACTGAGAAGGCGTTAAGTTACCCTTCAGCTTTTGTTCATCTTTTTCCGTCAACAATGACACTGTCATTATCGATTGGAAAAGGATGGACAGATGAAAAAGCTACTTTTCTCACTTACTACATATTCTGCTATTGCAACAATACAGCTTGCGCTTATGTCACCTGTGCATGCCAGTACCGAAAATAGCGCACAAAACAAAAATGTTACCTCTAACGAATACCGTTACGACAAACCATTTGTTGCCGCTGAATCGCTGCTGCCTAAAACCTCAGGTGCATTGACAAGCGAAGAAACAATCTCTCAATCTGTTGATGACGTTGAGACTGATCAACAGTCCCTTCCCAAGGCGGGTAAGCATCAACAGCATTTAGCCGTGAGTAAGTCCTCTAGCGATATCGTAGTCAGCAGTATTAATGAGTTTTGGATTTATGAAAGCTGGGTAACGCTTGAGCAGGACGTTGATTACGATGGTTATCACTCTACGTTTTCGATTGAGTTTGACGCCGACACCATTTTCACTCGCGCGCCAGTATACGCGGTCCTGTATTTGGGAAAAAACGACGTGTACGAGTCGATTCACGTGTCGTCTGAATTTTACATCTACTCAGAAGACTCAACAGATACCTTTACCATTGAAAGCACATTAGTTTCTGGCTATCCGGCCGGTGAGTACGACATTCTATTAGAGCTTTATGATGCAGATACCGAAATGCTTGTGGCGTATACCGATGCCTATGATGACAGTGCACTCGCCTATCTTCCCCTTGAAAGTGAAAATAATGAATATGTGGTTGAAGATACGGTAGTCATAGTAGAAGAGCATGGCGGAGCATGGTCTTTACTCCCACTGTGTCTATTAGGTGGCATTGTACTTGTTAGACGCAGAATCAAGCGGAATATCTAAGCCTTAGCTAGTGACGATCGTATCGAAAAGATAGCTGATACCCTGCTATTTCGCGTTCAGTTATCTTTTTGATTGGAGTCTATTTCTTCAACCTCTACTACAACTTTTTCTACCAGCTTCACTCTTCCCTGCTTCACTAGCGCTTGTCTTAATACATACTCTATTTGCGCATTTACACTGCGCAAGTCATCGGCAGCCCATCGCTCCATGGCGGCAAGTACATTTTCATTTATCCTAAGTGGATACGCTTTTTTCTTTGCCAAAATCACAAACCTTATGTGCCGCAGTGCATCGCTGCGGCACTACAATTTCAAACTTAAATTAAAAAAACGAGCTAGTAGATTGTACCTGTATTAATAACCGGTTGCGTCGACTTATCACCACAAAGCACAACTAATAAATTACTGATCATCGTCGCTTTACGCTCTTCATCAAGCTCTACTACACCCTTTTCATTTAATCGCTGAAGTGCCATTTCTACCGTTCCCACAGCACCATCTACAATTTGCTTCCGGGCAGCCACAATAGCTGATGCCTGTTGACGCTGTAGCATGGCACTAGCGATTTCTTGCGCGTAGGCAAGGTGGCTGATACGAGACTCCAAAATTGTGATCCCAGCTTTCGCAAGGCGAGCCTGGATCTCTTCTTGTAAACGCGCTGATATCTCTATCGGGTGGCTACGAAGTGCAACTTCCGCTTGCTCGTCGTCACGAGGATCGTAAGGAAAGCTACTTGCCATATTGCGGATTGCGGACTCACTTTGAATTCGCACAAAACTTTCGTAATCGTCTACGTCAAACATTGCTTCAGCAGTATCGCTCACTTTCCACACGACAATAGAGGCGATTTCAATGGGGTTTCCTTGATTGTCGTTAACTTTAATTCTGGCACTTTCAAAGTTTCTTATGCGCAAAGAAATATTAGCTCTACGGAACAAAGGAATTGTCCAGCGTAATCCAACATCAGAGACAGTACCTACATAGCTGCCGAAAAACGTCATGACCTTAGCTTGGTTGGGTTGCACCATGAAATAGCCCAACCACAAACTTCCCACTAAAACGCTTAGAATTAAACCAGCTTCGGGGTTACCCGACACTGCATAGAAAAACGTAGCAGCCTGTGCGACTAGCAAAATACAGATCATCAAATAACCGTTTACCGAAAACCCTTTCTTTTCTTTCATATCACTCACCTTTGATATCATTTTGATATCTTTATAATACAAAATTTAACTACTCGCTAATTTTGATGTGTTACCAAATATGTCAAAGCAGCGTTTTATTTTTAACTATGAGGTAACATTTTTTGGTAACTCTATGAAATAGATGCCAGAATGATGGAGGGTCATCGTTTACTATGGACGTACGTTAATGCCTTCAAACTCAGATAAAAACGTCGCTTCTTCTTTCCAGCGCCGTACCTTATTAAAGGGCGGTCTCGCCTTTGGCCTTACTGCGGGCATTACCCCTTTTTCAATCGGAAAAGAAAAACCGACGCTGCGCGTATTAGGCACTCATGTCACGCTTCAAGAAGCCATTCGTCAGCGCGCCATGGAAGACTTAGGCATTAATATTGAGTTCGAGCCGGGTGGCAGTGCAACCGTTCTTCAAAAGGCGTCGATGAACCCCACGTCATTCGACCTTTATGAGCAGTGGTCTAATAGCATTAATGTATTGTGGCGCGCTCATGCTATTCAGCCCATAGAGAAGAAACGCCTTCAGTATTGGGAAGAAATAAACGATTTAAGCAAAACTGGAAAACTTACCGAGAACGCGCGAATGGGCGCTGGCGACGCACCTCATAAAATTATTAACGTACAGGACGACGGCACTCTAGGCGCCAACCATACTGACACAATTAGTTTTTTACCTTATGTGCACAATGTTGACTCTTTTGGCTATGACACATCAAAGTTACCCAAAGAACTGCAAGGGCAAGAAGAAAGCTGGGGCTGGCTTTTAGACAGTCGCTATTCAGGAAAAGTGGGCATAGTTAACGACCCCACTATCGGACTTTTCGATTTAGCACTTGCCGCACAAGCTAAAGGATTCATTCAATTCCAAGATATCGGTGCCATGACCGAGTATGAGCTTGATGATTTGTTTAGCTTACTTATAGAGTTGAATCAGTTAAACCATTTCAATGGATTCTGGACCTCGGTCCCTGAATCTGTAGAGTTCATGAAAAGTGGACGGGTTGCAATCGAAAGCATGTTTTCGCCTGCGGTCTCTGCACTGAACGGTCAAGATATTCCGGTTACGTTTGCAGCTCCGAAAGAAGGCTATCGCGGATGGCACGGTGTAATGTGCATGTCCTCTGCCACACAAGGTAGAATAAAGGACGTGGCTTACGAATATATGAATTGGTGGCTGTCGGGGTGGCCTGGCGCATTTATTGCCAGACAGGGCTATTATATTTCCAACCCTAAACGTTCAGCTCAATATCTTTCAGACGCCGAATGGAATTACTGGTACAAAGGGCAAGTAGCATCAGAGCCGCTTAAAGGGCCCGACGGAAATATTAGTGTTAGACAAGGCGCCCAGCGCACTGGTGGGAGTTATGAAGAGCGTTTTAGTAATGTTGCCGTATGGAATACCGTTATGCCAACCTACGAATACAGTTTGCAGAAGTGGTACGAATTCATCACTGCATAATGTTGCGTTAAGTAAAAACTCATAACGTTAATGGAATAAGGCTTTTTTAGTTCACATGTTATCGTCAATTCGAATTCAGCTTATCACCGTGCTACTCGCTCTTATAGCGCTTATATTGGCACAGGGGTTTATTGCTAGAGAAAACCAAGAAGTCCTAAACAAAGGCGTGGCATCAGCGTCAAAGGCAGTAGTTGATGTTGCACTTGTTAAGGAACTTGAACGGGATGTGGTGGACTTACAGCGCAACGTGCTCATATTCAAAGAGAATGCGAGCAAATCAGCCATTACTCGCTTCAGTCGACTCATGGTGACTATTAACACCAAACTCGACAAGTTAGCCCTGGTAGACGAAGACAAGGAAATACAGGAAGACAACCATATCCTTTCAAGAATGAAGGAGCACCTTAACGCCTATCAGGAGAATTTTACTCAAGTTGTCGATGCGCGCTCTGAAAGGGATAACCTTATAGCAAGAGGCACCCTATCTGATATTACGTTACTGGAAAAGATATTGAGTGACGCTAAAACAAACGGAGATATCTCTGCTGCCTCTGAAGAACAGGCAAAGACGCTTCTTATTCGGGCAGAAAATGCGATGTTGAAATATCTGATGAAACCCGACATGGGTTTTATTCGAGCATTCAACGAAGCCGCAGATTCACTACGAAAATTAACGCTAACGAAAAATACTTCCCTTCAGGAAAGAGTGGAGCGATTGTCGGAAAAAATTAAAGCCGATTTCGTAAAGCTAACCCAGATAACCCAAGGTAATTTATTCTTGGTTAACGTAGTCATGGCGGGTTCTGCCAATGAATTCCTCTATTTAAGCGGTGAGCTGGCCAAGAAAGTAACCACAAACTCTGAAATTGCGACTCAACGCACCTACACACTGGCTGAAAGTACACAGCGTAACGGAGAGTTATTTTCTCTTGTTGCCATTCTACTCGCTCTCTCAGCAGCGCTGTTTGCCATGTTTCGCATATTGGGCCCTATCCGCTCTATCACTCAAGTTTTCAACAAGCTTGCCCAAGGCGTACAAATTTCCAATATTCCTGGCAGCAGCCGAAAAGATGAGATTGGCAAGCTAGCAAAAGCGGCGCTTGTTTTTAGTGATAAAAACCGAGAGACAGAAAAACTGCTAGATGAAGCAAGAACCATGAATTCGCAGCTTGAAAGCTTAAATAAAGCGATTACTGAGGCGAAAATAAAAGCGGAGCAAGCAACCGCGTCAAAGAGTATGTTTTTAGCCAATATGAGCCACGAAATACGTACGCCGATGAATGGCATTATCGGACTTATAGAACTGGCGCAACAGCAAGAGCTGTCCACTACTGTTAAAGGGTATCTCGACAAGGCGGCGTATTCTGGGCAAATATTATTGAGCGTAATTAACGATATTCTCGACTTCTCAAAAATTGAAGCGGGTAAATTGAAGATTGAGGAAGTGAGCTTTTCTTTGCATTCACTGTTCGACAACCTCATTGCAGTCATTGCACTACGCGCAAAAGAAAAGAACTTATCGGTGCACTTTACGGTAAACCCAAAGATACCTCCGCAAGTAATTGGCGACCCACTGCGTATTGCCCAAATAATTATGAATATAGGCAACAATGCTGTGAAGTTCACCGAGCAAGGGCGTATAGATATTGAGTTTGATGGCAACTTGAACGAAAAAGGGAACCTGTTAAACCTTACCATGCGAATCACCGATTCCGGCATAGGTATGAGTGCAGCCCAGCTAGATAGAATATTTAAGCCTTTCACTCAAGCAGACGGTTCAACCAACAGAAAATACGGCGGTACCGGACTAGGCCTTGCGATTGTAAGCCAGCTTACTGAACTTATGAACGGCCGCCTTGATGCCACTTCTACTATGGGAAAAGGCAGTACGTTTGAAGTTGAACTACCGCTGAAAGCATTTAAAAACCAACCAGGCGTGCTTGAACAAACACCTCAGCTACCTGTTGATAGCCTTTATATTACTGAAGCAGCATTGCTGCCTGCGGCTTATTGCAACCAGATACAGCTGCCGACTAAATCAACGCTATCAATAGAAGATGCCAAAAATATCGCCGCTTTACCTGAACATGTCATTGTAGATATCCATGAGTTCAGTGAATTCAGACAGAATATTGCTTGGTTAAACGCCTTGCTAGAAAAAGGGAAGTCGGTAGGCCTGGTAATGGAAAGTGCAGGCAGCGCGCTACAAGCTAAATATGACACGCTATGGAAAGGCCCACTTATCATGCATCCATTCACACCTGCGCAATTTGAGCGTTTTGTTCATCAGGTGATATCTAAAGATGCAAGTTATGATGGACATCATTTTAGTGAAGAAGCGGAAGCAACGTCGCTAGAAGGCCACGTTCTATTAGTGGAAGACAATAATATAAATCAACTCGTCACCGGAGAAATGCTTACCAATCTTGGGCTTACTTTCGATATTGCAGAAGACGGCAAGCAAGCCGTGCAAAAAGTAGAAAATGCCCCGCAGTACGACCTAATATTGATGGATGTACAAATGCCGGTGATGGACGGTTATGAGGCAACCACACAACTCCGCGAAAAAGGCTTTACTGGCGTACCTATTATCGGCCTTTCGGCCAATGCAATGAAGGAAGATAAACAAAGCGCGATAGACGCGGGTATGAACGACTATCTCACCAAGCCGATAAAGCAAAAATCATTGATAGGCATGTTAAAACAGTACTTAGGCAAACAGCGCTAAACGCGAACGTAAAGATAAGTTCTTATACCAATTCGCATAAATAATTGCCCGCTCAGTAGGCGCTGGCAAGCTTCCTAGCGAAGTGTGGGAATGCAGGAACGGCTTCGAACAAACGCGCTATGTATAGGGCCTGTTCAATTGCTAATAAAAAAGGGTTACCTTTCGGTAACCCTTCTAATTTGTATCGATCCCCCCCGTTTTAGGGGCTGCACTTAAAGCGCTTTAATGGTCTCGAACTGCTCTTTAAGTTTGGCTAGGGCTTTTTCACCCTCTTCCAACTTAGCCCGTTCCTTTTCAATTACCGCTTCTGGCGCATTACTTACGAACTTCTCATTACCCAACTTGCCACGAGTACGAGATACATCTTTCTCGATTTTCTCCATGGCTTTAGTAATACGAGCAAGCTCTGCGTCCTTGTCGATAAGCCCTGCCATTGGGATAAGAATTTCCATCTCGCCCACAAGCGCTGTTGCACTGGCTGGCGCTTCTTCACCGTCTTTTAATATAGTTACGGTTTCAAGCTTAGAAAGCTTATCGAGGAATGCCTTAGCCGCATCAAGACGACGCGCGTCTTCGTCGCTTACGTTTTTAAGTAGCGCATTAAGTGGTTTGTTTGGCGAGATATCCATTTCACCACGGATATTACGAATACCCACGATAAACTTCTTCACCCACTCGATATCAGCAAGTACTTTGTCGTCTTGTTTCGCTGCATCTACTTCAGGGAATGCCTGAACCATAATGCTTGCGCCCTCTTCCACTTTAAGTGCACTTAGTGGCACAACGCGCTGCCAAATAGTGTCGGTGATAAATGGCATGAGCGGATGCAACAAGCGAAGCAAGCTTTCAAGTACGTTAATAAGCGTATGACGTGTGCCGCGCTTTTCAGCTTCGGTGCTGGCGTCATTGTTAAGCACTGGCTTAGTAAGTTCTAGATACCAGTCACAGAACTGGTTCCAGGTGAACTCGTAAACGGTTTGCGCAGCAATGTCGAAACGGTAGTCTTCAAGCGCTTTTTCAAATTCAACCAGCGTTTGTTGGAACTTAGCCCAAATCCAGCGATCGGCCATGCTAAGTACCATTTCACCACCGTCGCGACCTGTATCGTGCTCTTCTGTGTTCATCAATACGAAACGCGATGCATTCCAAATTTTGTTACAGAAGTTGCGGTAGCCTTCAACACGGGCCATGTCAAAGTTGATATCGCGGCTGGTTGACGCCATAGCGGCAAAGGTAAAGCGCAATGCGTCTGTACCGTAGGCCTGAATACCATCAGGGAACTGTTTACGGGTACGCTTGGCAATCTTTTCAGCAAGCTGAGGCTGCATCATGCCCGCGGTGCGTTTAGTGACTAGCGACTCAATATCAATACCGTCTATCAAGTCGATTGGGTCGAGCACGTTGCCCTTCGACTTTGACATTTTATCACCGTTCTCATCGCGGATAAGGCCGGTAATATAAATATCTTTAAACGGAATCTTGCCAGTGAACTTCTTGGTCATCATGATCATTCTGGCAACCCAGAAGAAGATGATGTCAAAGCCAGTTACTAGCACTGAAGACGGTACAAAGGTTTCAAGATCTGGCGTTTCTTCTGGCCAGCCCATGGTCGCGAACGGCCATAGCGCACTTGAGAACCAGGTATCAAGAACATCGTCATCTTGTGAAAGGGTTACGTCACTGCCAAGGCCGTGCTTTTCGCGTACTTCTTCTTCGGTGCGGCCAACAAAAACGTTACCGTTTTCGTCGTACCACGCTGGAATGCGGTGTCCCCACCACAGCTGACGTGAAATACACCAGTCTTGAATGTTGTGCATCCACTGGTAGTAAGTCTTGTTCCAGTTCTCTGGCACAAAACGGATTTCGCCGCTTTCAACCGCTTCAATTGCAGGCTTAGCAAGAGACTCAACGGCTACATACCACTGGTCAGTTAGGTAGGGTTCAATTACCGCACCCGTTCTGTCGCCGCGCGGCACTTTAAGCTTGTGCGGCTCAATCTTAACCAATGCGCCTTGTGCGTCTAAATCAGCAACAATTTGCTTACGGGCGTCGAAGCGATCTAAACCGCGATACGCTTCTGGCGCTTCGTCGTTAATTTTCGCATCGTCGGTAAGAATGTTGATCATAGGCAAGTTATGACGCTTACCCATATCGTAGTCGTTAAAGTCGTGAGCAGGCGTGATTTTAACGCAACCTGTACCGAATTCTTGATCTACATAGTCATCGGCGATAACCGGAATCAAACGGCCAGTAATCGGTAGCTTAATTTCTTTGCCGATAAAGCCTTGATAACGCTCGTCATCTGGGTGTACCGCAACCGCGGTATCACCTAGCATAGTTTCAGGACGCGTTGTCGCAACCACTAGCTCACCGCTACCATCTGCAAGTGGGTAGCGCATGTGCCACATGTGGCCGTCTTCTTCTTCGTTTAGTACTTCAAGATCAGATACTGCAGTGTGAAGCACTGGATCCCAGTTAACCAAACGCTTACCGCGGTAAATAAGGCCTTCTTCGTGTAGTTTCACGAATACTTCAGTTACGGCTTTAGACAAGTCTTCGTCCATGGTGAACACTTCACGAGACCAGTCAGGAGACGTACCTAGACGGCGCATTTGACCGGTGATCGTACCGCCGCTGTGCTCTTTCCATTCCCATACTTTCTTGATGAAGTCTTCGCGACCTAAATCGTGGCGCGTCTTGCCTTCAGCGTTAAGTTGGCGTTCTACCACCATTTGGGTAGCAATACCGGCGTGGTCAGTACCCACTTGCCATAGCGTATTGTCGCCCTTCATGCGGTGATAACGGGTTAAGGCGTCCATAATGGTTTGTTGGAAACCATGGCCCATGTGAAGGCTACCGGTAACGTTTGGTGGCGGAAGCAAAATACAATAAGGGTCGCCGCTACCTGAAGCTTTAAATAAACCCGCCTCTTCCCATGACTTGTAGCATTGCTGCTCGATGGACTGCGGTTCGAAGGTTTTATCCATTACACACTCTCAAATTGAAGCTAAACGCGAATGACTTATGCAGATTTGAACTGCATGTTGCATCCAGCTTGCTGATAGTTTTTGTATCTTACCCGCGCGGCCTGTTTGGCGTTCTCGTCCACGGGTACAAAATCGATGATTTGACGATGCTGGTTGGGTAAAGGCACCATACCGGACCCCACATTAACCACCATTTGTCGTCTGGCTACCTGCTCTGGCCGCCAACAAATTTCCACCGGCGTTCCCGATTGTGGACCTTCACCATAAAGGTTATGGGGCACGAAGCGGTCAGCCGGTAGCTGCCACAACAATTCATCAACTTCTTCAGCTTGCGACTGTGTGTCACACAGCACGCTAATCTTTTGCTTATTAGCAAACGCTGAGGCAATAACTTCACTGGCGCGACCTGCCACGCCATTGTCACTGCTGGTAAGTTGATAAAATATCACTTGTGGCATGAATGATTAGTCCTCTAACTTGATATCAGCGCGGTTCATTAAGAACTGAGACAGCATAGGCACTGGACGGCCTGTTGCACCTTTGTTCTTACCACTGCGCCATGCCGTACCGGCAATATCAAGGTGAGCCCAGTTGTACTTCTTAGTGAAGCGCGACAAGAAACAACCTGCGGTGATTGAGCCAGCCGGGCGACCACCTAGGTTCGTCATGTCGGCAAATGGGCTTTCAAGCTGCTCTTGGTAATCGTCCCACAGCGGTAAACGCCATGCGCGATCTGAGCTTTGCTCTGATGCATTAAGTAGTTCGTGAGCAAGCGGGTTATGCGTGCTCATTACAGCTGTCGCATGGTGACCAAGTGCGATAATTGCTGCGCCAGTTAACGTGGCTACGTCAATCACTAGCTCTGGCTCAAAACGCTCTACGTAAGTTAGCGCATCACACAATACCAAACGGCCTTCCGCATCAGTGTTTAGCACTTCAACGGTTTGACCCGACATAGTCGTTAGAATGTCACCCGGGCGGTACGCTTTGCCATCTGGCATGTTTTCACAGCCTGCCAATACGCCAATAACGTTAATGGGCAGATTCAGCGCCGCGATAGTGTGCATAGTACCCAGTACGCCGGCAGCCCCCCCCATGTCGTACTTCATTTCATCCATGGCTTCGCCTGGCTTAATTGAAATGCCGCCTGAATCGAACGTAAGGCCTTTACCTACAAGTACAATTGGGGCTTGATCAGCTGGGCCACCGCGATGATGCATAATACTCATCATACTTTCGTTGTCTGAACCACGGCCAACAGCCAAATACGCTTGCATACCAAGCTCGGCCATTTGGGTTTCATCAACGACTTCAGCGGTTACGCTGTCGTACTGGCTGGCAAGCTCCTGCGCTTGCTGCCACAGATACGCTGGGTTACAGATGTTTGGCGGCATGTTAGCCACGTCTTTGGTCACTTTCGCACCGCGAGCAACCGCTAAACCGTGTTCAACTGCACGTTCACCCACAGTAAGTTCACGGCGTGTTGGTACGTTAAATACAATTTTACGCAGTGGGCGACGTGGTTCGCCTTTCTTGGTTTTAAGCTGCATAAAGGTGTAAAGCGTGTCTTCAGTTGCTTCTACTGCCTGACGTACTTTCCAGTAGGTATCGCGACCTTTAACGTGAAGTTCGGTAAGGAAACATACCGCTTCCATTGAGCCTGTTTCATTCAATGTTTGAATGGTTTTGGCAATAATGTTTTTGTACTGACGCTCGTCTAATTCGCGCTCTTTACCACAACCGACTAGAAGCACGCGCTCGCTTAGTACATTTGGCACATTGTGTAGCAACAACATTTGGCCGGCTTTACCTTCAAGGTCGCCACGGCGTAACAAGTTGCTGATATAACCTTCACTGATTTCGTCTAGCTGTTCAGCCACTGCCGTTAGGCGGCGCGGCTCGAAGACACCCACAACAATACATGCGCTGCGTTGCTTTTCAGGACTGCCACTTTTTACACTAAACTCCACGATATCACCTCGCTTTTCGTCGTTTATGGTTTGCACGATGACTAAAATCACGTAACGTTTCGCGCTGCTTTATGTTTTAATACGCAGCATAACTTTTTAGTTCGCTGCAATTTACGCTTAAAGACCTATTGAATATAGGTTAAATTTGCGTCAAAACACCATGCAAACGGTTTATGATTGCAGGCAAAACTTGTAAAAACGGTAAGTTTAAACAAAATTGTGCTTTCTTTCACTAAAATTCCTAATTTTCCGGAAGGGCTGAGATGCTGATATTCCGCTATTTACTTAAGGAAACGCTGAAATCTCAGTTAGCGATTTTCTTTATCCTAATGGCAATTTTTGTCACCTTGCGATTTGTGCGCGTTTTGGGCGACGCCTCAGACGGTGATATTCCCGCTGGGCTAGTGCTTGGCTTCCTAGGTTTATATGCCCCTATCCTCTCTTCACTAGTGCTGCCTATCAGCGCCTATTTGGGCATTATGCTGGCACATGGCAGGCTGTATGTAGACAGTGAAATGACCGTAATGCGAGCCTGTGGTATCAGTGAATGGTATGTAACGCGGGTAATGCTGTTCTTGTCTGTACTTATCATGATAGTCACAGGCGCAATTACCCTTTATTTCGCGCCAATGGCTGCAGAGAACGAATATCAGCTGCGAGAAAAAGCCAGAAATGAGGCGGGAATATCAGCGTTAATGCCAGGTAGATTCCAGCAAACCGGTAACGAAAAAGCGGTTATTTTTGTGCACGATGTAGACAACAACGATAAGCTACAACGTGTGTTTTTATCGCAAAATCAAACAGACGATAGCGAAGGCGACGTGCGCGTTGTGTATGCGCAAACTGGAGAAGTGGCTAATAACCCTGACGGCACGCGAAACCTTGTATTGAAAGAAGGGGTACAGTACGAAGGAAAGCAATCTGAAAAGGCTTTCCGCAAAGTAGAATTTGACGAATACCAAATTCAGATTGCCGATAAACCTGCTGACGAAACTCGTCGTAAGGTAAGTGTACTGCCTACTAACGAACTGTGGGAAGACGACAGTATTGAAGCCAGAGCAGAGCTTCAGTGGCGTATTGCCATACCGCTTTCCATTCCATTTTTAGTACTGATTGCTGTGCCGCTAAGCGCAGTCGACCCGCGTCAGGGCCGCTTTGGTAAAATGTTCCCTGCCATCCTGCTTTACTTGGGATACTTCTTGCTGCTACTGGCAAGTAGACGAGTGTTAGAAGACGGCAAAATGCCACCTCAGCTTGGCTTATGGTGGGTGCACACCATCATGCTGATAATTGGTGTCATGTTAATTGTGCGAGACAGAAAAACCGGCACTGAGCTTCGCGCTTGGATATTGGGGAAAAAGTAGATGTTTAAGATCCTCGATTTATATATCGCCCGTACGCTGTTAGGCACTATTACCGTTACGCTTAGTGTACTTATTGGCTTAAGCGCACTTATTAAATTTGTAGAACAGCTGCGAAAAATTGGCGAAGGCGACTATGACATGCTGGTCGCTTTTATCTACGTATTGCTAAGCTTGGCTCGCGACTTAGAGCAGTTCTTCCCTATGGCAACATTGCTAGGCGGCCTTATTGGTATGGGCGTACTGGCTAGCAATAGCGAATTGGTAGTGATGCAAGCCGCAGGTATGAGCCGCTGGAACATCATAAACTCAGCCATGAAGTCGACCCTTGTAATGATCTTATTAGTGATGGCCGTTGGCGAGTGGGTAACCCCGTACAGTGAAACCAAGGCAAAACAGATAAGAACTGAAGCTATTTCAGGCGGTAGTTTATTTTCTTCCGATAAGCTGGTGTGGGCAAAGGATGGCGACCGATTTGTAAGCATAGGTCAGGTGTTAAGCCAAGACTCTCTCAAAGATGTGAGCATATTTAGCTTTAACCCTGACTTGTCGCTAGAGAGCATTACTCACGCTAAAAATGGGGCCTTCGACGGCGACGGTTGGTGGCTAAGCGACGTTGAAGTAACCAAGTTTACTGAAACGAATGTTACGGTAGATGAAAATAACCGCATGCGTTGGAATTCAACACTGACACCAGACAAACTAGGCATTGTTGCGGTTAAGCCAGAGGCTTTATCTATTACTGGGCTGCTGGATTACGTGAACTACCTAGAAAATAACGATCAAGACCCTTCTCGTTATCAACTCGCCTTGTGGCGCAAGGTATTCCAACCTATTTCGGTAGGCGTAATGCTGTTAATGGCATTGTCGTTCATCTTTGGCCCGCTGCGTAGCGTTACAATGGGCGCTCGCGTGATCATGGGCGTACTGACAGGCTTCGGTTTCTTTATTCTTAACGAAGTATTTGGGCCAGTGAGTTTAGTCTATCAGCTGCCACCATTCCTTGGCGCCTTACTGCCTAGCTTACTGTTTGCGGCCATTGCAGGGGTAATGTTGAGGCGTTGATCAAGCTATCACACTCGTCTGATTCAACAGTCAAAACTAATAAAAAAGAGGCCTTACAGCCTCTTTTTTTTCCGATTCTTTAGCGTCTTACAAGGCATCTTTACCAGCTCTTGTGGTCGTTCGCTTCTTTGGTCAACTTTAGCACTTCGGTCTTTGCCAGTCGGTCTTGCAGTGATTGTTTATTTTTAAAATCAAA
This sequence comes from Alteromonas sp. DY56-G5, assembly GCF_041414725.1. NCBI lineage: Bacteria > Pseudomonadati > Pseudomonadota > Gammaproteobacteria > Alteromonadales > Alteromonadaceae > Alteromonas > Alteromonas sp. DY56-G5. The sequence continues at coordinate 108,987 of NZ_JANHZQ010000011.1, forward strand.
CAAAACAAGTAAGGTGCCTAGACCACCTAACGATGCTATTAGGCGAATGAACAAGCGTGGCCAGGTCATTGGCTCTTCAACCGTGCTGTAAATTCGCAAACGCCATGCACGCATGCCTAGGGTTTGCCCGCCCCTGCGCCAGAACCACAAGAAAAACCCAGCTATCCACAAGCCCACCCACGTTTGAATAAGCAGCTTATAAACAAAAGAGGCCTGAATCAGATCGGCAGGTTCAGCATAGCCTTGTAGGTCAAGCGCGCCATTTTTCAGCATAACCACCAGCGTTACGATCATGACCATGGCCGCACACATCCCTACGGCAGTGGCTACTAGTGTATCGTAAATCATTGCCAACAATCGTCGCACAAACCCCGCCCGCTCAAGCGATGAACTGTCTGATTCTGAGTTGGGCGCGTTTTTATCATCCTTCGTTTTTAGAGGGTTTGATGATGGGGACTTCTTCTTGGCTTTTCTGTCGTGTCTCGCCACGGGCTTCTCTTCACTTCATTAACAACAGCGTTTATTTTGACACAAGCACCAGATAGCTTAAACAACATAAGCCTTAGTTAACGGCATTTAATAATGCAATAGGCAAAGAAAAATGATTTCCACCTTTTTGCATCCATTAACCATTGTTAATCGTTATTGCTATTACAAACGGATAATGGACGTAAATACGGTGACAGCAAAAACTCTGGTAACAACACTTCTCGCTAGCTCATTTTCGCTTGGTATGGGCGCTGCAATGGCGTTAGACGACCCCGAAGGTGATATTGAGCATATTCGAGTACGTAGTGACTCATCTGTAAAAGACGGAGAGTTTATCTCGGCTTCGCAGGGATGGGTGTCTGGTGACACCTTGATTGAACGCCCAATGTTGCGCGCCGGTGAAATACTCGAATTCATCCCAGGCATGATGGTGACCCAACACAGCGGCTCGGGTAAAGCCAACCAGTACTTTTTGCGTGGATTTAACCTAGACCATGGCACTGATTTCACGGTGAGTGTAGACGGTATGCCAGTGAATATGCGAAGCCACGGACACGGTCAAGGCTACAGTGACCTTAACTTTATTATCCCCGAATTTATTGACAACCTTAGCTATTTCAAAGGCACCTATTACGCCAACATAGGCGATTTTTCTAGCGCTGGCGGTGCGTTCTTCAACTTGCGAGACTCCCTTGAACAGAATCAATTGTTTTTAGGCCTAGGTGAATATGGATTCAAGCGCGCTGTCGCATTAAACCATTTTGAGGCTGGAGAGAGCCGTGTCGTTACCGCCTTTGAATATCAAACCTATGACGGCCCGTGGACTGACGTAGACGAAGACGTAAAAAAGAAGAACGTCCATATTCGTTATATTACGCCTTTGTTAAACGGCCAACTCGCCATTACAGGAATGGCCTACGATAATAGCTGGAACGGTGCTGACCAAGTACCTGAGCGCTCTATTGAAAGCGGCTTAATAGACCGTCTTGGCTCTATCGATACCCAAGTTGGCGGTGAATTCTCTCGGTATAGTTTATCTACAAACTACACCAGTGATACATGGAATGCTTCGCTTTATGTCATAGATACCGAACTTAGTTTGTTCTCTAATTTTACCTATTTCCTTGATAATCCTGAGCGTGGCGATCAGTTCGAACAAGCTGACGACAGAAAAATATACGGTGGCGAGATATTCACTACCCTGCCCTTGGCAATAACAAACGGGAGCAGTATTACCCTAGGTGGCCAGTGGCGTTTCGACGATATCGATAATGTGGGGTTGTATCGCACCCAAAACTTAACCCGCTTTGGCACTATCCGAGAAGACGAAATAGACAGTAACAGCTATGCACTTTTTGCCCAGTCAAACATTGTGCTAAGTGACGCATTGAGCCTTTCATTAGGAGGTAGATACGATTACTTAGATGTAGACGTTACCAGCAATCTTGGTGCTAATTCAGGAAGCGAAAGTGACGATTTATTTACCCTTAAAGCAGGCTTGAAGTACAGTGTATCAGACCAACTTACCGCATTTGCCAACGTTGGGCAGGGCTTTCATTCCAACGATGCACGGGGAGCCACCATTAATATAGACCCGGTAAGTGGTGACGCTACCGAAGCAGCTCCATTATTGGTAAAGAGCCTTGGCTATTAAGCGGGCGTTAACTATACCGATAATAAAACCTATAACCTATCTGCTGCCCTGTGGCGCTTAGAACTTGATAGCGAGCTGGTATATGTTGGTGATGCAGGCTTTACTGAGGCTAGTCGTCCCTCCGAGCGACACGGCATTGAAGTGAGTGCCTACTACTGGATAAGCCATCACCTAACAACAGACATTGAAGCTGCGTGGACCAAGGCACGATTTAGCGACAGCGTTGAAGGCGAAGGCCGTCACATTGATGGCACCGTGCCAGGTGTGGTGAGTGCAGGACTAACCTACTATCAAAGAAGTAACCAACTGGGGTTCAGCTATACCCTACGAGGCCGCTACTTAAGTTCTCGCACCGTAGAAAGCTTCGATGAAATTTCACCGCCGTCAACATTTTTAGTGAATGCTCAAGTTGCCTATCGCCAGCCAACATGGGACATAACATTAGAAATGCTCAACGCCTTAGACAGTGACGATCACGATATAGATTACTTTTACGCATCTAGACTTCTTGGTGAGTCAGAGGAAGGGGTTGAGGATTTACATTATCACCCTGTCGAGCCGAGAAATGTGCGCCTTACCTTTTCAATAAAGTATTAATACATAAACGCTTTACTGTTTGGGGGGCTGTCTATTGATTAGGTAACCATTCAGGCAGTTGTATATAAAACATGCTACTTTAAGAAGTAGCCGCCAAATAGTTAGAGCAATAAACAAATGGCCGCACTACAACGATAAAAATAGGAGCAACAATGGAACACGAAACTCTGTTTCCTCTGCTGTGTAAAACCGCAGACGGCGACAAAAAAGCGTTCGCAGAGCTTTATAAGATAACAAGTCCACAGCTCTACGCTGTTGCTTTAAAGCTTTTGAAACGCCCTGAACTCGCTGACGAAGCCACACAAGACGCCTATATAAAAATTTGGCATAACGCCGGTAATTATCAACGAGGCAAAGGTACGGTACTTACCTGGATGGTCAGTATAGCTCGCTATCGTGCGCTCGATTTAATCCGCTATCACAACGTAAGAAATGAAGTCGAATTAAATGATGACGCACCGTCAGGTATGGAAACCACACAATCAATAAAGTTAGAGGCAGAGCAAGCAAAGTTGGCCTCTTGTTTAGATGAACTTGATGGACCGCAGCGTCAGGCTATCCAATTAGCCTATGTGAATGGCATGTCGCATCAAGAGGTGGTAACTCACTTGGCGTCACCACTTGGAACCATTAAAAGCTGGATAAGACGAGGCTTGCAAAGCTTGCAGAGGTGCCTATCACTATGAATTATTTAAAAGAAGAGCGATTAAACGCCCTCGCCGCTGAATATGTAGTTGGAACGCTGCGCGGCAAAGCGCGTACGCGCTATCAAAAGTTAATGATGCAGTATCAGGCTGTTAGCGATGCAACCGCACAATGGGAGCAATACCTTACTGGATTTGCTGAAACCTTGCCTCCGGTGACACCACCTGACAGCGTGTGGGAGAGCATACAAGTGAAGCTTGGCCACAAAGCGGCCAATGATACAGAGTTTGTCGGTCAGACTACTAATAGTATACCCAGTAGCGACAATGTAGTTGATCTTGAAAAAGAAAAGCAGAAACGCTGGAAGAACTTATCGTTCATATCCACAGCTGCTGCATTGGTGTTAGCCGTATTGCTTTTCCTGATGCAACCTGTGCCTACCCCAGAGGTTTCCCATATTGCCGTAGTCAATAATGCTGATAACACGCCATTGTGGGTAATAGAAGTATCTGACACAACCATGAATGTTAAGGTCACCGATGCATTTGTGGCGTTAGCAGACAAAGACTATGAGCTTTGGATGGTGCCGGCAAACGGCGAAGCACCAATTTCTCTCGGCTTGATGCCTGAAGTTAATGGCGACACGCGCGCGACACCAGATATCTTGCTAGATCAAAGTATCGCGGCGTTAGCAGTGAGCTTAGAAGCACCAGGCGGCTCGGTAACAGGCGCACCAACGGAAGTGCTATATATAGCGCCGATTGTTTCCGTGTAATTTTACGCACAAAGCAGCACACCAAAAGGCCACGAAACGTGGCCTTTTACTTTTTATAAAAACTTTATTTTAATTTTTTAAATATTTTTGCATCTAAGGTGAAACCTCAGTCGTTTGGTCTCTTGAACTCATAAAAAAGCAGAGAGACTCGACATGATCCAATTCAAACGCAAAACTTTGTCACTGGCTGTCGCCGTGACATGTGCAGCCGTAACTGCTGGCGCAATAGCGTCAAGTCACCGAGAAGCACCTAATATCACTCGCCACCCAGCGTTAGATAGCACCGACTTTTATGCTTTCAATAGCTATGAACAAGGCCGTGAAGATTATGTGACTTTCATAGCAAATTATATTCCACTGCAAGATGCCTATGGTGGCCCTAACTACTTTGCAATGGACCCGAATGCGCACTACGCGATTCATATTGATAGCGATGGCGACGCGGTTGAAGACTTAAGCTTTGTTTTTAAGTTTAACAATATGCTTGCTGCCGATAACGAAGGTATCGCCTTGCCTATAGGCCCTGAAGGCGAACAGAAAATGGTGAAAGTACCGCTTAAAAATGTAGGCGGTATCAGCGCAGACGATTCAAGCGCAGCAAACTTCTCGGAAATGTACAGCCTTACTATGGTGAGTGGCGACATGCAGACAGGCACGCGCACTACTCTTAATCCCGCCATGGGCGATATGTTTAAAAAGCCGCTTGATTACATTGGTAATAAAACCTTTACCAGTGAAGCGGAATACGTACGCTATGCTGAAAGCTTTATTTATTCGTTCAGCATCCCTGGGTGCGATGACATGGCCAAAGTGTTTGTTGGTCAGCGTAAAGACCCCTTCGTTGTTAACTTGGGCAAAACATTCGACCTGGTAAATTATGTACCTGTTGAGGGCGACAGCGCACCGGGCGCAGGCGATGGTGAAGGTTTTCCTGGCGGTATAACGCAAAGTGCCATGAATGATGACTTAGCCGATAAAAACGTGACAGCGTTATCTATTGAAGTACCTAAGGCGTGTGTTACAGGTGAAGGTAATGGCGTAATTGGTAGTTGGACCACGGCAAGCTTGCCGCAAGCGCGTATCCTAAACCCAGATGCTACTTTTGCGAAACCTGAGACTAATGGTGGTGCGATGACTCAAGTGTCTCGTTTAGGTAGCCCGCTAGTAAATGAGCTTGTTATCGGTATTGGCGATAAAGACAAATTCTCTACTTCTCATCCAAGTGCAGACGGTCAATTCGCTGATTATGTAACCCACCCTTCTTTACCAGAACTACTGAACATTCTGTTTAAAGATGCAGTGAATACTACGCTGGGTACGGATATTGAGACCCTTGCGCCGACGAATTTCCCGCGTATGGACTTAGTAACAGCGTTCCTTACAGGTTTCCCTGGCGTTAACCAGCAAGCAACTGTAACAGCATCAGAAATGCTGCGCCTAAACACAGGGATCCCAGCAACGCCAGCCGAATCGCAGTCAGCATTTGGTGTGGCAGGCGATGACTTAGCAGGATTCCCGAACGGTCGCCGCCCAGGTGATGACGTGGTTGATATTGCCCTTCGCGTTGTTATGGGCCGTTTGTGTTATCCCATCCCGGTAGCAGGTGAAGATACAGACCTTGGCCTTTGTACACCAGAGGACGCCAGCGTAGGTAATGTACCTTTCACTGATGGTGCACCTGTAGATGCAAGCATGATTGATTCATCGTTTCCTTACCTAAAAACACCACTTGCTGGCTCTGAATAAGGAGACCCATCATGTCTATGAAGATTAGGTTATTTAACAAGAATCCAAATGCCCCCGCGTTTGTTAAGTCGGGTCAAGCCCCTTTGCAGAAACATAAGTTGTGGGTCATTTCTGGATTGGTGCTAGCGCTAACTGGTTGTTTCGATAGTGATGACGATAACGATTATCAAGCGCCAGAAGAAAATGCAGCGCCCGTAGCCATTGATGAAATGCTAACGACGCAAGCAGATATTGCGTTTGATGGCACGTTGACAGCAACCGATGACGATGGTGATGCACTTACCTTCGGGCTTGGTGAAAACGGTACGTTAGGTAATGCAGAAGTTAATGCTGATGGCAGCTTTACCTACACACCTAACGCTCAGGTAACAGGTAGCGATAGCTTCACATTCACCGTTTCTGACGGCGTAAATCCAGAAGTTACCGCTACTGTTAGCGTTACGATTGAGGCACAGCAGGTATCGTTCTCTAGCTATACCCGTGACGCCTTTAATCAAGCACCAACCGATGAACCTCTGCCAATTAACGGGCGCGAGTTCACCCAAGATGCTGACGACACCACGTTCGATGATTTATTGATTGGTCAATAACGAGCGGTCAGTACACAGTGTCAACCGTAAAGCCAAGGACGGCTTTTATAAAGGAAGTTCTGATGAAGTTGATGAGAAGCAGTACTCTCATACTCCCTATAATGAGCGTATTGTCAGCCCTAACAGTCTGTTCGGTATCTGCTCAGTCTGAAAAATTCAATTATGATACCGTCATCGCAACGTGGCAGCCTAGGCAGCTATCCATAGCAAGTATCGACGAAGCGGAAAAAATTTTAACTTCAAGTAGATACCTTCAAGCAAAAGGTGATGAGAGAGAGCGTATTGTTAGGTTCACGAACATAATGCGACAAAAATTCGATTCGCTGAACGCAGGTCAAAAAGAGCGTTTAGTTGTTTTAGAAGCTCGACTACTTCAAGGCATTCATAAGTTCGAACAAGCCAAGCAACATCTCAATCAAATAGCCCGCTTTCGCTCTCCAGCTGCACAGTTATTGTTGGCAGATATAAACGTTCAGCAAGGTAACGCTAAAAAGGCGAAAGAAAACTGTGAAAAGCTGGTAGGGCAAACAAGTTTTTTAATCGCTTTCACGTGTATGGTTAACGCCGATTTTTCACAAAATAAAGACGTAAAATTTTTGAAAAAGCTTAGCGCTTTTGAGACCTACACGAGTACAGTGAGACCTGCGGAGCGCCAGTGGTTTTATGAAGTACTCGCAGACATGTCGCTTCAACTTGGTAACGCTGAAGCCGCGCTTGAGCATTTGTCACAAACAGAATTCAAAAAGCTACCTATAAGCGCAATGTTAGTTTGGGCCGACGCACATTTTGCGTTGAATAACTATAAGGCAGTGAGTTCTGGGTTTAGCAACTCCGTTCCCGATATATTGACAGCCGACGATGGCTTGCTACTTAAATGGGCCATTGCGGAACGAGCGCAAGGTATTGTGCGCTCTGAAGTACAAACTCAACTTGCTAAGAACATGGAAATTCGAGTGTGGCGAGAAGACAGTTCTCACGCCGCACAGGTCGCCACTTACTTTTTAGAGATTGAGCCCAATTACCCACTGGCGCTTAAATTTGCCGAAATAAACTGGCAATACGCACAGTCATTAGATGACAAAAACCTCCTAGAGCGCGCTCGCCGTGCTAATGAAGTATCGACCAATGCTTAAAGTTCTCCCGCCCTTCAGTAAACGAGTCATGATTAGATTTATCACACTTTTCATCTTTGCCGCCTTCAGCGTTTTCACGCATTCACACGAACTGAGTAACGGCTACTTAACGCTTAAAAACGATTCAAATAACACTTTGTCTGGCGAGCTTTTGCTAAAGCCTGAAGATATAGGACAAGCAGCAGGACTGGATAGTAATAACGACGGTAAATTGACCTGGGGGGAAGTTAACAGAAACCATAATATGGCGAAATACTATATTCAAAATCACTTAGTGATTCGCGGTAGCGAAACACGATGCTCTGTTTCTGTTGCTGCCCCCTCCATTAAGAATATATCTGCAGAGTCATTACTGGTATACCCGCTGTCGGTAAACTGCGTATATGTAAACGAAGTATCGATACAATACACTGGCATAGTTAGCGATTTTCCCACCCACAAGCTACTCACAACGGTAACGTTAAACGATCACACACGTGTTTATGTACTAAGCGATGAACGCTCTTTTATCACTGCTTCTGCTACAGGAAACAGCTGGATTTCGCAGTTTGGGGAGATGGTTTATCAGGGAATTTGGCACATTTTCATTGGGCTAGACCATATACTGTTTTTGGTTGCTACGTTGCTCACCGTTAATCTTTACAGGGAGAATAAGAGCTGGGTGAAAGAGCAAAGCAAAAGGCACATTATAAAAAGTACGGTGATATTAGTAAGCACGTTTACGTTAGCGCACTCGATTACATTAACTGCCACAGCACTGGATTTTATTACGCTAGATAGCCGTATTGTTGAGCTAGGCATTGCTATATCAGTGGCTATAACTGCGCTTAACAATGTGTACCCTATCATCATGCGTTTAGGATTTATTACCTTTGGGTTCGGCCTACTCCATGGAATGGGATTTGCGAGCGTGTTTGGCGACCTTAATGCCCAGTCGGGCAGCTTGGTAATGAATGTATTCGCTTTTAATATAGGGGTAGAGCTGGGTCAACTTGCCATAGTCACGCTGCTATTGCCCTTACTTATCTTACTTAGAAACGTAAGGTTATATTCAAAAGCCATAATGCCAATTGCATCGTCAGTAATCGCGGTAGTAGCGATTAATTGGACGCTTCAGCGTTGGTAAAAGTGTGCGTTCTGTTGATTAATAGGAAATAGATAAAGCAAAATACGCTTTTGAACAATCTTTCGGCACTTAATCACAAAAAGCTTAAAAAGTTGTTGTATAGGCGCGCCGCATCGCTATAATGCCATGCATCAACACCACGTTGATAACCATACACAATGCCAGTGTGATGGAATTGGTAGACATGACGGATTCAAAATCCGTTGCTAGCGATAGCGTGGCGGTTCAAGTCCGCCCACTGGTACCATCTCTTCTTTTTGAAGTAGATACTGAAACCGGCTCTACCCCATAAACGGGGGATCAGCATTCATCTCACTCTGTTGATAACACCATCCCATCCACAATGGGTCATCACTCTTATTCGATAAACCGACCTTTGAGTCGGTTTTTCTTTTTTGATTTCACTAGTTTCAATGAATGATAATTTATCAAACTCATCTCATAACTGAACCCAAGTTTTAAGTCCCTTTATCTTTTTCGTTTGCATGCTCCTTTTGGCTCAGATATCTACCTTCTAGGACAAATGCTAATTTTAAGAGCGGTATTATTAGCGCATTGAATAAATGTAGTTGGAGTATTAGTGTACACCACTTCTACAAAGTCACACATGCATAACTTCATGTCTAAAAAAGCCAAGTTGGGAGTAAAGCCGTTTTTTTATCATTAAAGGCTGAACTTAAAAAGAGTAACATTCTGAGGTTGCTCTAAGCTGTCCAGATATCTTACGGGTAGCTTCATTACTAGCCTTTTTCACGGCTTGTACATATATACTTTTTGCATTAACTGGGGTTTCCTTGCTGTTGCCCACCAAGCTAATAACAGTGCTTACCGAACCATCTAAACTAAAAATAGGTGCACTTACAACATTAATGTCTGGCAAGAAATCTTCTTTAAAACAACACAAGTTGCTTTTTTTTATTTCTTCTAGCAATTCGTAGAACATCGCTTTTTTTATAGGCTTACCCATGTAGCGTGGCATAGGTGCAGGGGAATCGTAGTAGTGTTCAACTAGCGTCTTACATCGCAGTTTAGGTAGGTGGGATAAGAAAATACGCCCAGCGGCAGAGGTAAATGGCGACAACTCTGAGCCCAAACGAATATTCACCGCCAAAAAGTGACTAGAGTCTAACCACTTTATCACTAACGGTACATCACCATTCCAAATGGTTACAGTAATGGTTTTATCTAATTCTTGGTGTAGCTTGTCTGCATATTCAAAGGCCACTTGAACGGGGTTTGAATGTTTTAGTGCCGACATCCCCAAGCGAATACTGCTGTTTGAAAGCATGTATTTGGCATTGTCTAATTGCGACACATAGCCAAGCTTGGTCAAGCTAACCAAGTATTTATGAAGCCGACTGGGGCTCATTTTTGCCAGCTCAGATAACTTGGTTAGCGAGATAGGGCCGCTGTGCTCAGAGATTAACTCTAATACCTCAAGCCCTAGTTCAAGAGAGCCAATGCCTTTTCGGGTTGCAATTGCTTTGTCGTCATCCATTGTGTTGCTGCCTCTTCATCCAAGTGGGCGTCATGCTACCCCAGCTTTTCACCGTATTACAGCGCAATTAAACCGCAAGGCTTGTTTCAATAAATGCGCGATTTTCCTCAAGGGCTTGCGAGTCACCGTTAAATTGCACTTTCCCTTTCACAATAAGAATGTGCTGGTCGCACAGCGTCTGCAATACCTTAATGTTTTTATCCACAATAATGGTCGACACACCGGTTTCTTTAATTTTGCGAATAACATCCCAAATCTCTTTGCGAATAAGCGGTGCTAAGCCTTCCGTGGCTTCATCAAGTATCAGCAAATCTGGGTTGGTCAAAAGGGCCCTACCTATAGCTAGCATTTGCTGCTCACCGCCAGAGAGTTGAGTGCCTTTATTGGTCAAGCGCTCTTTTAAACGAGGGAATACCTCAAGCACCTTGGCATAAGTCCAGTGCGCTTCACCTCGCGAATTTTTGCGCGCAGCCATTTGCAAGTGCTCTTTCACTGTTAAGTTGTGAAACATGCCCCGCCCTTCTGGCACATAAGCAATGTCGTTGCGCATGCGTTTCCACGTGGGTAGTAAATCAATTTCTTTGCCCTTGTACAACACAGTGCCACTACGCGGCTTTACAAGACCTAAGATAGATTTCAACGCTGTGGACTTACCCATTCCGTTGCGGCCCATAATACTTACTGTCTGCCCTTTTTTAATGGCAAAAGATACCCCGTGCAGAATATGGCTTTCCCCGTATAAGGTATGAATGCCTTTTACCTCTAGAATGTTGTCTGTCACGTTAAAATACCTCGTCATCGTTGCCTAGATAGGCTTCTTGAACTAAAGGGTTTGCTCGAATGTTATCGACCACATCGGTAATCAAATGCTGCCCGTCCACCATCACAGTCATTAGGTCAGATAGCTCAAAAACGGCATCCATGTCGTGCTCTACCAGCACAATGCAATAGCGCTTTTTCAGCGACTTAAGCAGGTCAATAATGATCAGCGACTCTTCATGGCCCATGCCCGCCATTGGCTCATCGAGCAATAGCACTTGGGGGTCGGTCGCCAATACCATGGCTATTTCAAGCTGGCGCTGCTCACCATAACTAATGGCGCTGGCTTTGGTATTGGCTTGTTTCAATAGCCCTACCTGTTCAAGGGCATCTTCGGCAATCGCAGTTACATGCTTACTTGAATGCTTCGACTTAAACATATTGAAGCTGCTACCCACCCGTTGCTGTGCGGCAATGCAGCAGTTTTCCAAGCATGTGGCATCTTTGAAAATATTGGTTTTCTGAAAGCTTCGCCCTATGCCTTTGCGGCAGAACTGATGACTTTTAAGCCCCGTAATATTTTCACCGCGATACAAAATTACACCCTTAGTTGCCGGATACGTACCACACAATATATTCAGCATGGTACTTTTGCCCGCGCCATTAGGGCCCACAATGCTATGCAGTGACTTGTCGTAAAACTTAATATTAAATTCGTTGAGCGCCTTTAACCCGCCCCAGTGCTTTGAAAGGTTTTCAGCTTGTAAAATACATTCACTCATTTGCGCTTCCCTCCAACCAACTGTTCAATTAGTCCAGCAATACCACTTTTAAGTAGCAATACCATTAAGATGATGAGCGAGCCCATCCAGAACATCCAATACTGTGTCATGTGTTCAATGCTGTAGTGCAAGCTCTCGTAAACGAATACACCTAGAATTGCCCCAAAAATAGTGCCTAGACCACCTAAAATAGCCATTACTAATGCAGAGGCTGAGACTTCCCAACTCATCATGGTTGGATTTACAAAACCGTATTGAAGCGAGAACAAGTAGCCTGCATAAGCTGCTAGTGATGAAGACAATACATACGACACTAAACGGAAGTGAAAGATGTTGTAGCCAAGTGCAGTGGCACGCTCAGGGTTTTCTTTTATTGCGTCAATCACACGCCCAAACCGAGAATGCAAACTAACTTTACAAAACACGTAGCAGTTAAATAGCGATAGCAAGCACAGGTAATAGAAGTGCTTCTCGTTATCTAAATCTAAGAAATTCAAACCAAAAATGCTGGTTTCGGGTTTTAGATATATAAATAACCCGTCTAAGCCGCCGTATTCCGTTGAGTCGGCAAAGAAATAGAATGTCATTTGCGCCAATGCCAGCGTGATCATGATCATATAAATACCGCTGGTTCTGAGCACAATCAAACCAACAATAAGTGCGATAACACCGCTAGCGGCCATGACATAAAAGGTATACAACCAAAAGTTAACCACTTCGTATTCGGGGATCATAATGGCAAATAAGTATCCGCCTAATCCGTAGAACATGGCGTGACCAAGGGTGATAAGGCCAGTTCTTCCCACCAAGTAGTCCAAAGACATAACAAAAATAGACAAAATCAGCATGGTGGAGATTTTGTTTACGTAAAACGTGTTCTCATTGAAAAATAAGGGAATACCCAATGCAATAAAGAAAAACGCAAAAATAAATACTTTTTCAGCTTTGCTAGAAAATACAGACATCGTACAACCTTAACTTTTGAAAAGCCCTTGTGGTTTAAAAATAAGGATAAGTGCCATTAGCAAGTAAATTGTCATGCTCGACATGCCGGGCAACAGCACAGATGCGAACGTATCAACAATGCCTACTAGCAAGGCCGCCACAAAAGCCCCTTTTATTGAGCCCATTCCCCCAATAACCACCACAACAAAACATGAAATGAGTACGCGTTCGCCCATACCAGGTACTAAACTCACCACAGGCGCAGAAACAATACCGGCCAAGGCAGATAAGGTAACGCCAACGGCGAAAACGACGGTAAATAATGTGCCGATATTCACGCCCAAGTTCTCAACCATTTCACGGTTAGACTCACCGGCGCGGATCATCATGCCAAGCTTGGTATTGTTGATGACGTAATACATGCCTACGGCAATACCCACACACAATACCGACAGGAACAAGCGATAAACCGGATATTCAACAATATCGGTAATTTGAATAGACGATGACAGCAGCTCAGGTACATCAACCCCTAGAGGGTCGTTACCCCAAATGAAGCTTTGTGCGGCGTTAAAAATAAAGATTAAACCAACCGTTAGCAGCACCTGATCAAGGTGGTCGCGCTTGTATAAATGCACTATAAGAAAGCGCTCAATAATTACGCCTATGACCATAGCAATACTGCAAGCAATGACCACAGCTAACCAAAAGCTGTCTGTCATGGCGGCAAAGTAATACACCAAATAGGCGCCAATCATATACATAGAGCCATGAGCAAGGTTCAAGATACCCATAACGCCAAAAACTAATGTGAGACCTGATGCAACCAAAAACAGTAACAGCCCATACTGAATACCGTTTAGTAATTGCACGAGGAAAAGCGACATTTCCATTTTTATACCTCTATGGGGAAGCCCATGGGCTTCCCTACTTGCAATAACTTATAAACGACAACCACGTGCTGGGTCATTCAGGTTCGCTGCAGCGGTTTTAACCACCATGTTTTCTCCGTTCTCAACCTTTCTTAAATAGATGTTTTGAATTGGATTGTGCGCCTTAGAGAAATGGAAGCTGCCGCGCGGGCTATCAATTTCAACACCTTCCATTGCCTTTATCAGAGCTTTTTTGTCAGCGGTATTACCCTTGGTTGCTTCCACGGCTTGAATAATCAATTGACCGGCGTCATACCCTTGAACGGCATATAAGTCAGCAGGCTTGTTGTACAATGACAAATACTCGGCTCTGAACGCTTTGTTCTTAGGGTTATCCAAGGTATCGGCGTAGTGTAGTGTGGTGAATAGGCCGTCAGCGGCTTCACCTTGCGCTTCAATGGTGCCTTCTGTTAAGAAACCAGAACCAATAAGTGGAATTTTGCCTTTAAGCCCCATGGCGTCGTAGTCTTTAACAAACTTAACCGAGCCACCACCGGCAAAGAACACAAATACAGCATCTGGCTTTATTGAGGCAATTTCAGTTAGGTAAGACTGAAACTCTGTTTTTGGAAACGGTACGAAAATTTCCTTAACCACTTCGCCACCAGCAGCTTCAAATGATTCTGAAAACGCGGCAAGCGACTCTTTTCCAAACCCGTAGTTCCAACTTAGTGTCACCACCTTTTTATAGCCCATTTCAATGGCTTGATTACCCATTGGGTAAGCAGTTTGCCAAGACGAAAAAGATGTGCGGAACACATTCGGCTGACAGAATGCACCTGTTGCAGCGTTAGCACCTGCATTGGGAATGATCATGATAGAGTCTTTGTTTCTAACCGATTTGATCATGCCCATTGCTACCCCTGAGTGAACTGGGCCAATAATGAAATCGGCATCGTCTTTATCGGTCATTGCAGAGGTTAACTCTGGAGCGCGTGCTGGCTTTGCTTCAGTGTCGCTAATGATGAATTCAACAGGGCGACCGGCAATAGTATTGCCCTTTTCTTTTAGGGCTTGTTTCAGGCCGTTAGTAGCAGCCTCACCCAACCCAGCATAAACACCACTGTATGGCAGCATTACGCCAATTTTTATGGGCGATTCGTCGGCATGTGCAGACATACCTGACAACACACTTGTCGCCATCACACTACTGGCCAAGACGACTTTTCTAAGCGTTTTATTTTTAAATATCATGGTAAGTTACTCGTATTGTGGTAGGTGAATGTTAAAAAGCGTATTTCGCCATTGCTTGAACGCGGCTCATATCGCCGTCGAAACCGTCAACAGTTTCACGCTTTGCGTAGGTATATTCCAAGCCAACCGATAGCGGCTTAGTAATGTTGTAGATGTAGTTAATGCGCGTGCTGTAAACGTCATGTGTGCGCGAGCCCACCATGCCTTCGACGGTGTCTACATCTAATGAAGAGAAAATAAGATTGGTACGAGCGCTTTCGCTCCACAAGTGGCGATAAGCTACGGTAACCGCGGTTGCATCAATGGCATCAAAGTTACCTTCATCGTCTAGGAAGGCACCATTGGCAGCATTTACGCCAACATAACGACCTAAGCCCGAACCACTAGCTACTTGAATGCGAATATCATCGCCATTACTCAAGTTAATGCGCGATGAAAGCGATAGTGCAATACCCGTGTCTGAGTAATCTTCGCCTTGTGTTTCATAAGCAAGCTGACGCAAGATACCGCCCACTTTCACATGACCCCAGCTGGCTTTCATCGTATAAGTACCAATGAGATCAGGTACAGAATTGTCATCTGTCGTAATTTGCGCGGTAGTGGTAGTACCAACGGTTGTCTCAGGGTTTTCCAACGCCACTTCAAAACCGTTATTTGAATAACGAATTTGTGGTTGACGAGTAAAAGCCACACCGTCTGTCGTACCAATAAAATCTACTGATTCAACCAAAGCGCCTAGGTCCATGATAGTTGACCAAGTTTGACCAATAAGCCAGTTGTTGTATTTCAAGTAAGCATGTCGCATACGTGGCGTATAGGAGTTGCTCACTCGCTCATCACCACCAGATGTCAATAGAAAGTCAAATTCAAACACACCGGTAATGACGTCTTCACCGTCTACTGGCGTATTGGTAGTAAATCTGAAACGAGACTGTTTTGCGTGCGCATCAAATCGGCCACCTAGCCCATCGTCGGTGGCGCCCGTTTGTACCAAAGACGGTACGTAAATATCACGTCCAGGGCCAACACCTTCACCGTTTGAGTAGTCGCTATACATTGCGTCAACTTTGATATAACCAGAAAATTTCACCTCGGTGTCAGCTAGGTTCGCTGCCTCTGCGCCAGTAGCAAGCGCTAAACCAACCGATAGTGACGAGGCAAGTAGGGGCTTGATGAGTGTTTTTTGTTTTAAAGTATTCATTCAGTTCTCCGTTGTAAATGTGCCAAGCATGTGTGTGATAAACAGAAACAACTGACGTGAAGGCAACCCACCTTTGTAAATTTTGTGTTATGCAATTGTTTCTAAGCAAGGAACTTACTGTGAAGATAAATCACAAACCAATACCAAATGAGTGACTCGCAATACTTAACGGGTATGGCTTTGCGGTATATAGGTTGAACAACAATGCATTGAAAAACATATAAACCATTGTTATTAATTGATAATTACAAGCAGATTTGGAAGAGCATTGATAGCTCTTGTAGACAAAAATTACCCGTCACAACTTGTTTATTATTTATAAATTAATTCACCAATAATTAAAAATGAGCAAACATAAAGAAAAAAACAAGTAAAAAACCCGCCATTTGGCGTAATGCCAGTCAGTTAAGCTGACTGGCATTTTTCTTTGTGGGGTATTTAGTCGGTCTTTTCCTCACTACTCTGGGGTAATACCTGTCAGGTCGTTTGTCAGGTAGCCTCATCATCCTCAGCGATTCCATTAGGTATTCATAGTGAGCGGGCAGTTTAGTTACTGTCTCCGGCAATGTGGTCAGGAAGAATACAATGATATGTCTCATACAGAGACCGAAGCTAAGGCGGGAAGGAGATAATTCCGGCATGTCTTTTACGGCATCCAGCATCATCACTCTAATCAGGTTGTAGGCTACCAACAGCCCCCAGAGTTCCTGTCGAACCATCTCAGGTTTCTTACTGCGCAGTGTCAGTTTTGCCTGGTGTAGTGTCTGTTTCATTTCTCTGAAGCCCAGTTCGATTTCCCAGCGTTGAACATACACATTGACAACTTCTTCGTAGGGAAACTGCATTGCATCGACCATTGA
>NZ_JANHZQ010000120.1:0-1214 GCF_041414725.1 Alteromonas sp. DY56-G5
TGGGGTGAAGTCGTAACAAGGTAACCCTAGGGGAACCTGGGGTTGGATCACCTCCTTACCATTACGTCGAAAGACGCACTTGATGCAGTGCCTACACAGATAGTCTTGTTTATATTTAAAGATGACTTAAATAAAAGCCCTTAGCTTTGATTTAAGATCAAACCTAAGTGTTTTGAATTAAGCACTGTGCTCTTTAACAATTTGGAAAGCTGATATTAATAGTAATCAATCAAAATTGAGTAACTGAGAAGTCGAAAGACGTACTTTTTACTCTACTTGACTGAATTGCTTGTTATCAATTTATTGATAGCAAGGCAATTCTTCCGATTAGCTTGTCATTCATGCAACGTAACTTAGACAGAAGTCAAAAGGCTGTTTGGGGTTGTATGGTTAAGTGACGAAGCGTATACGGTGGATGCCTTGGCAGTTAGAGGCGATGAAGGACGTGTAAGTCTGCGAAAAGCTGTGGTGAGCCGACAAAATGCATTTGAGCCACAGATGTCCGAATGGGGAAACCCACCTGTTTACAGGTATCGTTACATGAATACATAGTGTAACGAGGCGAACGAGGGGAACTGAAACATCTAAGTACCCTTAGGAAAAGAAATCAATTGAGATTCCCCTAGTAGCGGCGAGCGAACGGGGAACAGCCCTTAAGCTGTATTGAATTTAGTGGAATCCTTTGGGAAGAGGAGCGATACAAGGTGATAGCCCTGTACACGACGGATTCTTTACAGTGAAATCGAGTAGGTCGGGACACGTGTTATCTTGACTGAATATGGGGGGACCATCCTCCAAGGCTAAATACTCCTAACTGACCGATAGTGAACCAGTACCGTGAGGGAAAGGCGAAAAGAACCCCTGTGAGGGGAGTGAAATAGAACCTGAAACCGTATACGTACAAGCAGTGGGAGCCCTTCGTGGTGACTGCGTACCTTTTGTATAATGGGTCAGCGACTTATATTTAGTAGCAAGGTTAAGTGAATAACGGAGCCGTAGCGAAAGCGAGTGTTAACTGCGCGTTTAGTTGCTAGGTATAGACCCGAAACCCGGTGATCTAGCCATGGGCAGGTTGAAGGTTGAGTAACATCAACTGGAGGACCGAACCCACTAACGTTGAAAAGTTAGGGGATGACCTGTGGCTGGGGGTGAAAGGCCAATCAAACCGGGAGATAGCTGGTTCTCCCCGAAATCTATTTAGGTAGAGCCTCGGA
>NZ_JANHZQ010000121.1:0-1200 GCF_041414725.1 Alteromonas sp. DY56-G5
TAGGGAAACTGCGAATAAGTCCCGCAGTTTAACGCTTAGTTAAGCCGCAGCATCACCTGCCTAATTTTTAAACTCTAATTTTGCAATTTAGGCCAATATGCCGTTGTTTTAGGCAGGATTTTGGCCTTATTCCGGGCTATTCCCGGATTTTAGACAGATCTTGGCTGTCGTCGTAACATCTGGTCTACTTTAAACAGGTTCGCCAAGGTGAATAGCATGGCTAACTGTGAGTCATTTTTTATCAATCCCTTATAGCGAGCTTTGATAAAACCAAATTGGCATTTGATGATGCGAAACGGGTGTTCCACCTTCGCCCGAATGCTGGCTTTTAAATATTCGATGTTGATGGCAGTTTTGTTTTTGCGGGGATGCTTTTTCAGTGCCCGAACTTTTCCGGGACGCTCAGCAATCAGCCATTCCACATCCTTTTCTTTAAGTTCTTCACGCTTCTCTGCGCCTTGATATCCAGCATCGCCAGAGATGAATTCCTCATCGCCATGCAACAGGTTCTTCATCTGATTCAGGTCATGTTCGTTGGCGGCGGTGGTCACCAGCGTATGAGTCAGACCGCTCTTGGCATCCACACCGATATGGGCTTTCATACCGAAGTGCCACTCATTACCTTTCTTGGTCTGATGCATATCCGGGTCACGTTCATTCTTTTTGTTTTTAGTGGAGCTGGGGGCTTCAATAATCGTGGCATCCACCAGTGTGCCCTGCGTCATCATCACACCGCAGTCAGACAGCCATTGATTGACCGTTTTGAATAATTGGCGAGTCAGCTTGTGTTTTTCCAGCAAGTGCCGGAAGTTCATAATGGTTGTGCGGTCAGGAATGGCTTTATCCAGTGATAGTTGCGCAAATTGACGCATCGAAGCAATTTCATATAACGCATCTTCCATCGCTTCATCACCGAGGCTATACCATTGCTGCATACAATGAATGCGAAACATGGTCTCAAGCGCATACGGACGTCTGCCATTGCCTGCTTTAGGATAAAAGGGTTCAATCACTTCCAGCAGTTGAGACCACGGCAGCAGGTTATCCATTCTGGATAAGAAAATCTCTTTTCTCGTCTGGCGACGTTTGCTGGAAAACTCACTATCGGCAAAAGTTAACTGTTGGCTCATGGGCGGTAATGGCTGTGATTTACTATGCAGCTATGATCTCACATTCAGGACTTATTCGCATCTTCCCTAG
>NZ_JANHZQ010000122.1:0-1188 GCF_041414725.1 Alteromonas sp. DY56-G5
AGCCAAGATAGGGTTGTTCAAATCACTATCAAGAAGGAGAAGGTCACATGAGTAAGGTAACAATAGGTCTCGATATCGCCAAGTCTGTTTTTCATTTAGTTTTTATGAATCAGTCAGGCAGAGTGCTCAGAAAGAAGAAATTAAGGCGTCACCAGATGTTGTCCTATTTTAGTCAACTGGAGCCATGCATTGTAGTGATGGAAGCCTGTGGAAGTTGCCATTACTGGTGTAGGGAATTGACGAAAGCCGGGCATGAAGTCAAAGCAATAGCACCGCAATACGTTGTAGCATACCGAAAAGGCAATAAACACGATTACAATGATGCAGAGGCGATAGCCGAGGCATCACAACGCGAAGGGATGCGATTTGTGCCGTTTAAGTCTCAGGACCAACAAGACATCCAGCTTATGCATCGGATTAGAGAGCGTATGATAGCGCAGCAAACGGCGTTGAGTAATCAGATAAGAGGCTTGTTGAGCGAATACGGTATTGTGTATGCACGGGGTGTAGCGACTTTGGTGAAAGAGCTGCCTTTAACCCTGGAAGAAGCTGACAATGGATTGAGTATGTTAGCTCGCCGACAGTTTCAAGGCTTACTCAATGATTTGCGGGAACTGCGAGAGCACATAAAAGAAATGGATAAGGAGTTGAAAGCGTTCTCACAAAGCCAGCCTGTATGCGAGCGTTTAATGAGCATGACAGGAATTGGGCCTTTGATTGCTACCGCCTTATATGCAGGCATTGGACAAGGTCAGGCTTTTAATAGCGGCCGACATTTAGCCGCTTGGTTAGGTGTAGTGCCCAAACAACATACAACGGGAGATAACCCGAGATTGTTGGGTATTAGCAAGCGAGGGAACACGTATTTACGGACCCAGATAATTAACGGAGCCAGGGCCGCCTTGCGCCATATTGGTGATAAAACCGATAAGGTGAGCGAGTGGTGTCGGGCTTGTTTAGCACGCATGAGCTTTAACAAAGCGTGCGTCGCACTGGCTAATAAAATGGTAAGAATGGCCTGGGCTATGCTGCACTATCAACAGGACTACCAGCCAGGACTGATAAATAAAGTAGCGGCTTAGCCGATGAAACCCAAACCAAAGATAAGTAAATAAACTAAAACAGGAAGCCTATCAACATATTGCAAAAAGACAACGTACTGATGATTAACGGTTCATAACCATCTTG
>NZ_JANHZQ010000123.1:0-1186 GCF_041414725.1 Alteromonas sp. DY56-G5
TATCGCGATCGCAGCCTTCGGCTGCTAGAAAAAATAAACCCCTCCGAAAAAAGAGGGGTTTATCATCAATCTGAAGCGGCTTCTAAAGCCGCTTTTTTATACTTCACTTGATAAAGACAACTTGCCTGCTCTTGTCTAACAGAGCGAGCCCTATCTTTCGATAAGGATAGTAATAGCCTTTATCTTTTATTCAATATTCAATCGGTATTCCAATGTGATGTTGGCATTAAGAAGTTGAGATACTGGGCAATTTTCTTTTGCTTCCTGTGCAATTTTCTCAAACTCATCTTCGGTAATCCCTTCAACCTCAGCATCTAAGCTTAGTGCCGATTGAGTTATTTCAAAGCCGTCATCGTTTTTCTCTAAACTGATTTTTGCAGTGGTATTTAACTCGCCGTCATCGTATCCCGCGTCTGAAAGCGCAAAAGAAAGTGCCATGGTGAAACAACTTGCATGCGCCGCACCAATTAATTCTTCGGGGTTAGTTCCCTTTCCATCTTCAAACCGCGTGTTAAAACCATAAGGCTGGTTCGATAAAGCACCGGTTTGTGTAGAAATGCTCCCCTTTCCCTTTTTACCTAGCGGCTTGTAAACTGCACTACCTGATTTGACTATCGACATATCATCTTTCCTTTCATTTTAACTAAACTGATTTTCATGTAGTTGGATAAGATGCAAGTGCTCTGCCGATCATAAGAAATCGCTCTATCCCTTGTCATAGCGGCTTTACAGCCCCGTCTAGTAAATGATGGAATCAAAGACAGTTCCCTTTTTGAAAGAAGACTACAGAGTGAGATGAAAATTTTACTTACATCCTCCTAGTCTTTTTCAGTACCTATGCTTTAGCGCCAGGCATCAAGCTTCGCAATGTGCGTTTAGAAAAAATGTGCGCTTAGAAAAAATGTACGCTTGTAAAACAAAATCGAATTAACTCGCAGCACTACGATGAAATTAATTTCAGCTTAAACCGTTCTTTATTTGTTAACCGTATATCTTCGCAAACTAGGACCTGAAGACTTAAACGCGAAGGTCGCTTCAATGTTAAACCAACACATAAAAGGTGAGTGATGAAATTAACACTTTCTGCAGTTTTAATTAGCACAGCGTTAAGCGCTTCGGTTTTTACGCCATCAACAAGTGCCGACGAGGCCATACTAGCTGGGGGCTGCTTTTGGTGCATGGAGTC
>NZ_JANHZQ010000125.1:0-1105 GCF_041414725.1 Alteromonas sp. DY56-G5
ATACCAATTGTCTTAAAAGTTTGATCTAATAGTGGTATTCATATTCGAGTGATTTTGATATGCATACAGCCGACGACTTTAAACAATTAGCAAAGCAAACCTCCAACGGGCAACTGCGAACCCGCTATCTAGCTTTGTATCTTTTCAAGAATGGGGAAACACGAACCCAGATAGCAACTTACCTTGGGGTTGCCAGAGGCAGTGTTAATACCTGGGTATCCAACTATCTGGCGCACGGACTTGAAGGTCTGCAATCCAAACCTAGTCCGGGTAGACCCTGTCAGCTCTCCGTCTCCCAGCGAGAACAGATCGCACATTTTATCAAAGAAAATGCGGTTAAAAAGGAGGGGGGGCGTTTGATTGCACAGGATGTACGACAATACATTAGCGACACCTTCCAAATCGATTATCAGTTGCGAAACGTATACCGCATCATGGATGCGCTCGGTTTCAGTTGGATAACCAGTCGCTCTAAACACCCTAAACAATCACAACAAACCCAGGACACTTTTAAAAAATTTCCTGCTGGAAACGATCCTTCACACTCCCGGTCATCTTCCTCTGGATCGCGTTGACGTCTGGTTTCAAGACGAAGCACGATTCGGTCAGCAAAATCAGACGTCCAGAATATGGGCAGCCAAGGGCAGCAGGCCAAGAGTAGTAAAGCAACAGCAATTCGATTATGGCTATGTCTTTGGGGCGGTGTGTCCGAGCAATGGTAATACTCAGGCGCTTATCAGCCCTCTTGTGAATAAAGAGGTGATGAAGCAGCATCTGAAATTAATAAGTGAAGCGACAGAGCCTGGGCGTCATGCCGTTGTTGTAATGGATGGCGCGGGCTGGCATACGATCGATACGGCCAGCCCATTTACCAATGTCAGTCTGTTAAAACTCCCACCTTATTCTCCGGAGCTGAACCCGATGGAGCAAGTATGGCAATGGTTACGGCAACGTTGCTTATCAAACCGCGTATTTCGAGGTTACGAAGAAATAGTGGAACAGGTCTCTCGCGCTTGGAATACATTCATTGCGGATGTTGAACGAGTCAAAAATCTCTGTTGGAGAGAGTGGATAAAGTTGGTCAATTAATTAATGCAATTGGTAT